>CADBTD010000222.1 GCA_902797535.1 uncultured Ruminococcus sp.
GGGACGGGGATACCCTCACCCGCGCAGTTGATGTGGGACACAAGCCCCAGCGCAAGATTCCCGCCCGACGATCCGCCTGCAAAGCAGATATTATCTGGCGAATACTGCTTCAAAGCCCTTTTGTACAGTTCATACAGCATATCGTACACATCGGGCAGGGTGTGCCCCGTCAGCACAAGGGGATAATAGGGTAGAAACACATTCACACCGCACTCCTTTGCAAGCCCCATGACCTCCTTTACCTGCGACGGCTTGGGGTATTTCAGCATACCGCCGCCCACAAGGTATATCATCAGCTTGTCCGTCTTTTGCTTCGGCTGAATGTAAAGCACCACAGACCCTGCCACGGTACCCTTGCTTACCGAAAGGTCAGGGTCGTGTATCACGGGGATATCCTCGCCCTTATACGCCTTTGAAAACAGCTTCTGCGTCTTTTCCGCGGGCTGTGCCATTATCTTTTTTGCGGGAACGATCCCGAACGCCTTTAAAAGCATACGGTATTTCAGTGATCTTTTCTGCATGGTCAATTACCTCCTGACAGCAATACGGTTGCTCTTGGCTAACTGTATTATAACACATTTGCGCGTAAAAATCAATACATCGGCGAAATTTCAGTGCATGACTTAAAAAGAACGTTTGTTCCAAGCAGGCAGCTTTAACAGGCTGACCGTTTCGGAAACGGGTACTGCTTTTTTTCGCTTAAAAAGTATCCCGTTCTGCGCACAATTGTTCAGTCAGGCATAAGCTTTGACTAATTGCATGATAAACAATTTGTTTTGCGAAGTATTGTGCAGTTAGACAAAAATGCTGATCTATAGTTGATATGATCTCAAAAAGCATTGACGATATCATATAAATATGGTATACATATATTAGTTATCAACATCTAAAAAATAATAAAAGGAGCTGATATATTATGGCAAGCATTATGGACGGCGAAAGACAATTTCATATCAAGGCTAAAAAAGGCGAAGTCGGAAGATATGTCATACTTCCCGGTGACCCAGGAAGAGTTCCGAAAATCGCCGGACTTTTAGACAATGCCGTACAGATAGCACAGAACAGAGAATACAACCTGTACACAGGCGAGCTTGACGGAGTAAAAGTATCCGTATGCTCCACAGGCATAGGCGGACCCTCTGCGGCTATTGCGGTGGAAGAGCTCGTAAAATGCGGCGCTGATACATTTATCCGTGTTGGCACTTCGGGCGGCATAAAACTTGACGTGATAGGAGGCGACCTTTGTATTGCCTCTGCCGCTGTAAGAAGCGAGGGTACATCTCAGGAATATCTGCCTGACGGATATCCTGCCGCCGCTGATTTTGAAGTGGTGAGTGCCCTGCATGATGCCGCAGAGAAACTGTGCGACGGAACTTTCGGGAACAATTTCCATGTAGGTGTGGTCCACTCAAAGGACAGCTTTTACGGCGAAGTCGAGCCCGAGAACTCGGCAGTTCCCAAAAAGATACTTGAAGCATGGGACGGATACCGTGCCTGCGGCTGTCTTACAAGCGAAATGGAATGTGCGGCGGTATTCTCGGTAGGACTTCTCAGAAACGCAAGATGCGGCGCTGTACTCACTGCTATATGGAATGTAGAAAGAAGCAAGCAGGGACTTCCCGACAACATAACCGAGGACTCATCCCGTGCGATAAAATGCGCTGTAGAAGCCATAAGACTTCTTATAAAGCGTGATAAATAACAAATCAGATGACAGAAAAGCCCCGATTTTTACGGGGCTTTTTTTCATAACAAGCATCAGTTCTCCGCTTTTCTGCGGCGCACCATGAATACCGCAAACACCGCACCTGCCGCAAGTACCGCTGTTGTAACGACGCTTGCCTCGATACCGTATTCTCCGCCGTTCAGTACGCTTTCACCTGCAGAGGTGAATGTAAGCAGAGTGTTTTCTCCGCTTTCAACACCGCTGACGTTAAGGCCGACCACGCATGAAAGAAAAGCATTCCAGAAGGCGTGAAGTCCGCAGGCCGCCCATATGCTGTCAAAGTACAGCATTATCATTGAGAAAATGACCGAAATGAATATGAGATTAAGCAATGCTGTCACTTTTAATGCAGTACTGCCTGCCGAAAGATTCGACAGATGCGGTACGATAAACACAACTGTGCTTACACTTACAGCGACGGGAAGAGATGTCTTTTCTTTCAGTGAACTGAAAACAAGACCTCTGCATAAAAACTCTTCCATAGCACTCTGAATGATGAAACCGCCGAACATCAATGCTATCATGGCAAGGTCATGCTTTTCGGAAACGCCTGAGAACCTTATTCCGCCGGCAAGCATAACACCTGCAATGCATACCGCAAGAAGCAGCACCCCTGCCAGCGCACCGACAAAGAAATTGCCGAATCGCTTTGTGACACCGAGTTTTGCAAAGGGCTTTTTCTCTATCAGCTTCCAGTAAAGCAGTACCACGGCTATAAAAACTATATTTCCGTAAAACTGTATAAATGTCATTACTGTATCGCTGAATGTTTCGCCCTCTGTAAAGTTTTTTCCCGATATAACCAGAAGAAGTATGACTATACCGTTAGCTGCTACCACTCCCAGAATAAAGCAAAGCACAAAAGCCAGCAGCTTTTTGATGACATATACCCAATTCGGCATATCGGTTTTTCCGTTGAGCGGACTGAGATTTGAAATGATACTTTTTTTCATAAGTGGTTCCTCCCTGTTTTATTTGATGTAAATATCGTACCATTTCTGTCATGAAAAATCCACCAACTTTCGACGGAAATCTGTCAACTAAGATCAACAATGCTGTATATGATCGTGGCAACGGCGTTTTTTCAGGGAGTTTTGACGATGCGGGAGGAGTTATCTCAAAAATCTGCAAAATCCACAGCATAAAAACAAGTTGTGTAAAAAAATCATATCGTGCCCTCAAATTGCATTAATTACCAAAAATATTTTTTCAAAGTAAGCATATAATATTACTGCAAGCCCGACACAGACGAAACGGCATCAAGGCCGTTTTCATGAGAAAGGAAGTACCGTTATGAAGGGTATCACCACAAATGAAGGAAGACAGACTCTTGAGAGATTCAAGATGGAAGCAGCTAACGAAGTAGGCGTAGACCTCAAGCAGGGCTACAACGGCGACCTCACCTCAAGAGAGGCAGGTTCTGTAGGCGGTCAGATGGTCAAGAAGATGATCGATTCCTACAAGCAGGGCAGCCGCCACTAAGCTGATACTATCCCTCCTTAAATGAAACAAAGGCGGGTCGCTCAAATATGGGCGGCCTGCCTTTGACTTTATTCTCATAAAAACATATCAGCATATTCCTGCCTTACGGATAATACGGCATAGTTATAGTTTGCGGATGAGTCCGGACCATCAGCTGCATAAGGTCTGCTGTTTGCAATGCAGAAACGGGCGTTGTCGTCCATAAAGGGCATACTATCCTCTGCAAAACTGCCGCCTATTATCAGTACACAGCGGTCGTAAGAATAACTGCCGCCGTCTACCCCGAAACGCAGAGATGGATCGTACTTAGCATACTCCCATTCTTCCTTTGCTGCTTGAAAAACATCACTGCTTATGCCGAGTTCTTCCGCTGTTATGCCGCTTTCAAACTGCTCATTGGTGATGACCATGCGAAAGTCCTCATCGGGCGGAAACTCGGAATTGAAGAATTTTACCGAAGCCGAAGATATCCCTGCACACTCCGCAGCGTTTACTATGTTATCGGAACGGTCAGAACAGCTTCCGAGAAAGAATATATCATCATTTTCCGCAATGTTTCCGTCCTTTATAGCATCTATGATCTGTTCATCGGTCACACCGTTATTGCAAAGCACACGGAATCCGATATTGATTGCTTCATCGGATACTTCGGCGGTCTCAAAAGGAATGATCACCTGTTTATCCGTATCAAACGTAAGAACACTGCCGTCCTCTTTGTATACGATATACCCGTCACCCTTGTCTAAAGCCACAAAACGGCTTCCATACTGTCCCGAAGCAAAGAAGTCGGATATATTATAGCGTTCGGGGGCGACTTCTCTTTCGTTTGATATCCCTAAATAATCTACAGTCTGAGCAAAAATTTCCGAAGGATCGGCCTGTTCACAGCTTGTGACCTTCAGCAGCTTGGATTCCCTGACTCCTGCTTCACCGCCCGTTGTATGCTGCACATCATAGGTGATGTTATATATTTTTCCTGCTTCGATATCGCACAGTCCGTCCGGATCAAACTCAGAAAAATAGTTATCCCCGGGGGATAAAAGCCAGGTCTCGCCATTTCCGTTCATGTACGCCGCAAAAACACCGGTCACATTCTCCTCGGTATCATAGCAGAACCCGTCGCAGACATTTTCCTCAATATAGTTCTTATATACCTTGCCGTCCTTAACTTCCTGTGTGCCGGAAATAGTTATCCCGCTGCCGCCGCTGTTTGCATTTGCATCACCGCAGGACGAAAATGCTACAGCCGCCGTCAGTATCATAGTAAGTATAAGCGATTTTTTCATGAAGATCACTCCCTTCACTTATACTGACGAAAATGTGCGGGGGAATATTACAAGGAACAAAAAAGCACCTGCAGGAGGTGCTTTGAGATAATACCATTATAACTTTATCAGTGTCTTGAGTTCGGAAAAGGCTCTCTTTCTGTTTTTTACAGCATAATAAACAGGTCTGATGATCAGAAGCAGTGGTAAAAAGACTTTATGTTTATAAAAGAAAGGATACGAGATTTCAAAAGCCTTGTATCTCGGGTTGTCAGGACTAAACGGTACTGTCAATCTCATTACAGCATATTTAAATTTGGCAAATGCATTTCCACCGTTATTTTGTACTCCTCGTTCAACCTTATTATCCAATGAACCATATGTGTTTGATATTATATAACTATTTAGCAGTAACTTTTCCGCATCACTTAGGGCTGCACCATCAAACACTTTTAAAGAAAGCTCACGGTTTTTATTTTCATAATCAGTAATACCCATTTTATCAAGTTCGCTGTTTACATAGGTCCAGTCAAGGGTATCACTGTACTTATTCAGAAAAACATATGTATCGACCAACGAACGGATACCCGTTCCATCAAGTATAAAATGCTTATACTCATGAGCAAGCATAAAAAGATAGAACTCTTCATTGCTGAAATGGTATCCATAATTGTTATTATCATCCTTGAGTATGCGTTCCTTTATACCATGATAATAATCAGCCATATCACCGACCTGATATTCCATGAACAGCTCACCATGCATCTCAAAGTTATAGATGGGTTCTTTCAGGTATTCATCAACTACTTCACGTTCAGCTTTCAGAACAAATCCGAGATCACTCATTATCTGTCTGACATCATTGCGTCTGCTCATATCAAAAAGGATATCATTATCAGCCATCTGCCGCATACCTATCTGCGGATAAATACCTTTAAGAACAGCACCCTTTAACGGCATATACCATATCTTCTGCTCTTCAAGAACACCTAACAATTTTGAACGCTGAGCATCAAAAAGGATATTCTTACGTATAGCTTTATTCTTTTCCTCTTCAAATGCAGGATCATATATCCCCGCAGATTCAAGAGCATATGCTGTCATTGCAGCAAGGGAATGAGCTTTTGCGACCTCAAAAAGCTGTTCAAAATCCATCTTGTCCAGCTTTTCTTTTGATGGCACTTTATTATGCAGTACACACCTGATAAGATATATCACATAGTATGCATTCTGTTTGTAGTCGTGTTTAGTCATATTTGTCCCGGCTTTCAGAATCTAAACGTGTCCTTTATCCCACTCCAAAACTTATCCTTCTCGGAAAAGTTAAGAGCTGTTCCGTCTGTAAGTGTATATCCTTCGGGATCAGCTGAACCTTTGTACTCGCCCTTCAGTTCAGGCCATACGATGCCTATTTCCGGGTCATTCCACGCAAGTCCGCCTTCATCATTCGGATGATAGAAGTCGTCACACTTGTAGCAGAACTCTGCCACATCGCTCAGTACGAGAAAACCATGTGCAAATCCCTTGGGTATAAGAAACTGCTTTTTGTTTTCTTCAGTCAGCTCAACACCGTACCATTTGCCGTATGTTTCACTTTCACTGCGGAGGTCTACCGCAACATCAAACACCCTGCCCTTTATGACTCTGACAAGTTTTGTCTGAGGATACTGCTTCTGAAAATGCAGACCTCTCAGCACACCCTTTGTGGAACATGATTGATTATCCTGAACAAACGTTATGTTCAGTCCCGCTTCTTCCATATCACGCTGGCTGTAGGTCTCCATGAAATATCCTCTGCTGTCACCATGTACTGCAGGAGTTATCACGCAAAGTCCTTCAATACCGCCTACATTCTTTTCAACTGTTATCTGTCCCATTAATACTCTATCTCCTTAAGGTAACGTCCGAGTGCATCCTGCCAAGCAGGCAGAGGCTCAAATCCGTTTTCCTGTAATTTGCTTTTATCAAGTCTTGAATTATATGGTCTTGCAGCCTTGCTGAGACCGTATTCCTCTGTGGTAACAGGTGTTACCTTTGTGGTATAACCTGCCTGTCTGAATATCTCACAGGTAAAGTCATACCAACTGATATATCCGCCTTCGTTTGTAGCGTGATAATAGCCGTACTTATCAGTCTCTGCCATATCCACAAGAAGCCTTGCAAGGTCATAGGTATAAGTCGGAGTACCGATCTGATCGCTTACAACTCTGACTTCGGGATACTTCTTGCCCACGTTCAGCATAGTCTTGATGAAGTTTTTGCCGTTCACGCCGAATACCCATGCTATACGGACTATGTAATATTTTTCAAGAGTCTCCGCCACAGCGAGCTCGCCTTCAAGCTTTGATTTGCCGTAAACACTCAGCGGCGCATAATCCTTACAGTCGGGCTGCCATGGTTCAGTGCCCTGTCCGTCGAACACATAGTCGGTAGATATCTGTATCATCTTGCAGTCCATGGCTTTGCACGCCTGTGCAATATTGCGCGGACCTTCCGCATTTATCGCAAAAACCTTTGTCTGATTTTCTTCATCCTCTGCTGCATCGACAGCTGTCCATGCGGCACAATGTATCACTGCATCGGGCTTAACATCGGATATTACTTCAGCGACTGCGTCCTTGTCGGTGATATCGAGCTTTATATACTCAAAATCCTGTGGTACATTATCGAGGATATCTGTACCTACAGCCTCATGTCCGCGCTTAATCAGCTCGTTCATCACATCGTAGCCGAGCTGTCCGCCTACGCCTGTTACAAATACTTTCATTGCTTTCTCCTGCTTTTCAAATATATTTCAAAACATCATACAGTTTCTCATACTTTTTGCATCTGATCAAAACAATATCTTTTGCTTTTATCATAAAATATTCTATAAACAGCACAAGTGCCGTTGAACATATCAATACAAGATAATAGCTGACTCCTGCATTTTCAGCAATGTATACCTTGCCAAAGAGCTTTTTTACCACTATACTTATTTTCCACGGAAGATGTGTAGCCATTATAAAAAGAGAATTTGCCCCAATGAAATTCAGCACTCTGAAATTTATTGCGCCATCACACTTTTTCAGCAGAAATATTATCAATGCTCCGCACAAATAGCCATTTATGATATACAACCATGGATACTTTCCGCAGCTGAAACTATTAAAATCAACACCTTTGTTCAAAAGCGCAAGTATTACTGTGAGCATTCCTGCAAATAACGCGATCAACCATGCGCAGCTTTTATTCCAAAGCTTTTTCAGCAAATCATACAGTACATATCCATAAACCACAAAAACAAACGCTGTTAAACTTTTCAGAACAACGGCGGTAATATTGCAAATCAACATACCTGCAAAACCATTATCTCTTATCTGATATACCATATTTCTGTATGCACTGCACAGTATAAGATTTATAAGCGGGAAAACTGCAAGCAGAGGATATCTGATCTTTATGACAGCTTTGTTAGCTGCAGCAAACAATATATCTGCAAAGAACAATGTAGGCAGAAACCATAAAGTTGAAATACCTCTCAATATAACTGTGTTTGCCACATCATTTCCAAGTGCTTTTAATGGGTCTGAGTGCGTTACAAATGTCATCAGAAGGTCGATAGCCATTGCACACAAAGAATAGAGAACATATGGTATCCCCAGTACCTTCACTTTTTTGTGTACATATTCTTTTAACGGTCCCGCATTACTATTGTTTTCCTCTTTATAAGCAAACAAAAATCCTGAAACAATATAGAATATAAGGATCTTGATAGATGAGCAAAAGGTAAAAAAGGGTTCGTTAAGATAAGACATATGCCCCATCATTATCATGAACATACCAAGACCTTTGGCATTATCCAGATACTTCAGACGAGTGTATGTTTTTTCTTTATTGATGATCCCGTTTTTAGTTAAGATCAGATCACTCACTTATTCTTATACATCTCTTCATAGTACTTCTGGTAATTGCCCGAGGTGACGTTGTTCATCCATTCCTCGTTCTGCAAATACCAGTCTATCGTCAGAACTATACCCTTTTCAAAAGGGGTTTCGGGGTACCAGCCAAGGTCGTTCTTGATCTTAGTGGGGTCAATGCCATATCTGCGGTCGTGACCAAGTCTGTCCTCAACGTGCTTGATGAGATCTTCGGAAATGCCTTCATCCTTCAGTCTGTCATGCAGCTGCGAAATGATGGTCTTTACGATGAAGATATTCGGCTTTTCATTATGTCCGCCTACATTGTAGACTTCACCGATCTTTCCGCCGTTTGCTACCATATCTATAGCCTTGCAGTGATCCTCAACATACAGCCAGTCACGGATCTGCATACCGTCACCGTAAACAGGGAGCTGCTTATGCTGCTTTACGTTGTTTATCATCAGCGGTATAAGCTTTTCGGGGAACTGATAAGGTCCGTAGTTGTTGGAGCATCTTGTGATGTTGATAGGCATACCGTATGTATCGTGGAACGCCATAACAAAGTGGTCAGCACTTGCCTTTGAAGAACTGTACGGGCTGTGAGGATTGATCGGAGTAGTTTCCATGAAATAGCCCTCAGCGCCAAGCGCACCATATACTTCATCGGTAGATACCTGGAGATACTTTTTGCCTTCCTTCCAGGTCTTGTTCTCTGCATCGTACCATGCTTCCTTAGCACGCTGAAGCAGATTTACAGTACCCATAACATTTGTCTGAACAAATATCTCTGGATTAGCTATAGATCTGTCAACATGGCTTTCTGCTGCAAAGTTGATGACATAATCAAAATCATATTCTGCAAACAGCTTTGTCACAAGCTCCTTGTCGCAGATATCGCCCTGTACGAAAACATGGCGCTTATCTCCCTCAACGCCTTTAAGGTTCTCGAGATTTCCTGCATATGTAAGCTTATCAAGATTTACGAGGAGGATATCATCGTACTTTTTAAGCATATAGTATACAAAATTCGAGCCGATGAAGCCGGCACAGCCTGTTATAAGATATTTTTTCATGTCAATGACCTCTCAATATTTTACTTTACCTTCAGCGACTGCCTTGAGGTGTGCTCCGTAAGGCGACTTGCCGTATCTCTGTGCGGACTCCATAAGCTTGTCCTTATCTATCCACTTGTTTATGTATGCTATCTCTTCGGGAGCAGAAATCGTTATTCCCTGTCTTTGTGCGATCATCTGAACGAAATCCGCAGCTTCTACAAGGCTGTCCATCGTGCCTGTATCAAGCCAAGCAAAGCCTCTTCCCAGAAGCTGAACATCGAGCAGTCTGTCATCAAGATACATTTCATTAAGAGTGGTTATCTCAAGTTCTCCTCTTGCGGAAGGCTTTACAGCATTCGCTCTCGCACTTACGCCCTTAGGATAGAAATACAGACCCGTAACAGCATAGTTGGACTTAGGCTGTGCAGGCTTTTCCTCAATAGAAGTAGCCTGACCGTTCTCATCAAATGCTACAACACCGAATCGTTCGGGGTCGTTTACATAGTAGCCGAAAACCGTAGCACGAGCGTTCTCTTCGGCGTTTTTCTTTGCGGCACGAAGAATAGTTCCAAAACCGTTGCCATAGAATATATTATCTCCCAGGACCATAGCGCAGGCATCATCGCCTATAAACTCTTCGCCGAGGATAAATGCCTGAGCAAGTCCATCCGGTGAAGGCTGCACCTTATACTGCAATGTTATTCCAAACTGAGAACCGTCACCCAGCAGGCTCTCAAAACGAGGAGTATCCTCAGGTGTTGAGATAATGAGTATATCCTTTATACCCGCAAGCATCAGCGTGCTCAGCGGGTAGTAGATCATCGGTTTGTCGTATACCGGCAACAGCTGTTTAGATGTTACCATTGTAAGCGGATAAAGTCGTGTACCGGCTCCGCCGGCGAGGATTATGCCTTTCATTTGTGACACCTCCGAATTATTATGTATTTCTTTCGATAGTATGAGATAATATTAATAAGATTCTCACACTCGATATTATTGCTTATGATAATACTCTTAACCTAAGTATTTTTCTTCAAATATTTAATAGTTAGAACATCTGATGTTTTAAGCACAGATAATTTTTTTAGGTACAGTTTATGCAGCCAAGTGCCCTTATAGCTTCCTTTTGTATATCACTCTTTTAATGATGTTTTATAATCATTTCTTTCATCTGCCAAAGAACAGGATTTCTAGTTATCAAGAGTACAGCTAAATATACAACCACTGATCCAAGAACAGATGCCGCAATTCTAATTAAAAGCAAATCAAATGACTTACATACTAAGCATATTATAGAAATACATACACATCCCATTACAGTTGAAACCAGGTTTTTTCCAACTCCTATTAATGAAACCGTATCTCTTGAATAGAAAAAAGCAATTGTAAAAGTTATTATCTCAGCTATTATTGTGGTTATTGCTGCAGCATTAATCCCCCATAGTGGTATTAATACGAAGTTCAATACTATATTTACAATGGCGCTTATGATTGTTGCCTTAAATACAACCCTTTCTTTTTTTATAGGAATTAACACACATTGCGTGTACATATATGCATACAAGGAAAATGAAACCGCAATACTCAATAACCTTAATGGAGCAGCCGAACCTGAATATTCCTTACCAAATAGCAATAAAACTACATCATCACTGAGAAAAAATAATCCAACACACATCGGAAGCATTAAAACTGTAAGAATATTAAAAACCCTAGAGAATAAGAAATCCGTTTGCTTCTTATCCCCCCTTGCAAACATTAAAGTGAACTGCGGAATTAATACCATAAGAATAGCAGCAAGCACATTTTTAATAATCGTGTATATCTTTACTGCTGTACCGTATAGTCCCACCTGATAATCATTTGTCATAAAGCCAAGCATCGTAGTATCTGAACTTACATATATTGTAATTGCTACTGTAGTTGAAAATATGACCAGAATAGGCTTTATGTGTCTTTTCCAATCAATACTTATGGTCAAACGAAATCTGCAATACTTTCTTCTAATATAAAAAAAGTTAACAAGATTTGCACCAGAATTAGATAAAAGCAAAATGGCAAAATATATATAAAGATCTTGGGATGACCTCACTAACACAAAAATCAATACTAACGACAGAATTTGAAAAGCAATCGTCCTTACGGCAATCGCCAAGAAATCCTCATAAATATTGCAAATCCAGGAAACACCCAGTGTAGTGAACAGTATTTCAGCGCTAAGGATAAAAACTGCTTTGCGATAAGGAGCCATAGACGGGATTGCATAGAGTAAAATAAAGAGTAGAATGTACGCCACAATTGTAGAGATCATATTGATAGAGAATAATTCGCTAACAAATGATTCCATTTTATGCTGGTCTTCTCTATATTGTGTTCCTTCCCGTATTCCATATGTAGAAATACCCAAAGCAGCTATTAAAAGAAAATAGGACAAGAAGGAGAAACTAAACGTATATATACCTAAATTCTCAACCCCTAAAATGCGTGACACATAAGGATATGTAATAAGAGGGAAGAGAATTCCTAAAACTGTTTTAGCTGTATTTAGGATTGCATTAGTTGCAATACGTTTGTTATTTGGCTCTTTCATTCACTCATTTTCCTTTTTAATTTAATTCGAGTTTGCTTCTATCTATTTTTCGCTTATAGTTTTTACTACTCTTGCAGGATTTCCCGCAACGACAGAATATGCCGGCATGTCTTTCGTAACAACCGAATTTGCGCCTATTATGCAGCAATCTCCAATATGCACGCCTGGCAGAATCACTACATTTTCACATATCCAGCATTTTTTCCCAATAACTATCTCTCCTTTTGAAAATAGATTTCTCCTTGAAGGATGAATCTTCAATTCTTCATATTCATTCTTTCCATGAGAATGATCAATGATCATCACATGGCTTCCAAGCAGACATTCATCTCCAATTTCAATTTTATTAATAGCTCCTATGTGACATGTTGAATTAATCCTTACATCTCTTCCAATTATTATTTCCGGATTATAATACTTATCATTATACTTATTCCACGCTTCTATTCTACAATCAGGGCCAAAATAACAATAATCTCCAATAATAAAGTGTTTAGGATTACGAACGACCAACATTCGGCACGCTACAACTCGCTTTCCTTTGCGAGCTTTATTGAGTTTAATATCTGCATATAGAATGCGTAAAGCCTTAATAACCTTTCGTTTTAAATCGAAATTAAATTTCATTTACAAAAGCTCCATTACTTTCTTATTTACAGATTCTATAGTCTCATCAAGACTGCTTCCTTTAATATATTCTTCTCTAATAGAGAAAGATGACTGATAAGTCTCATATTCATCACAAATTTGAGCAAGTGTATTAGAAATAAGCTCTGGAGAGCAATTATCAATAGAAATAATATTATTATTAAATGGCTTAAGATCTTTTCCTTCAAATTTGTTTGTTATGGTTCTTACACCAAATGTTGACATTTCAAGCGGTGGATAGGATGGATGTGGAGATACCATTAGAGATATAGCAGCATATGAATTTAACATAAATTCAGCGTACTCCTCTAACGTAACCTTACCATACGAAATAATAGTGTTGTTCTTCAATTCTATTTTTTCATATCCTTCGCCTAATGAAATTATTTCCCATTTTTGAGAATTGCCATATCTTTCGGACCACAGACCTAAAGAAAACCTTATAATCTCAAAAGCATTTCTTGCCTCACTTGGTCTTCCATATATTAAAATTCTTTTTTTTCTCCGCTTATATTTTTCATTGGACGTATGCAAGAGAATATCCGCCAAAACTGGATTAAGTACTGGTTTAAAGAAATAAGAATCCCAAAACTTGTATCCTTTGTTTTCAAAATAAGAATATAATTGATGTGAATTAAATACTGCAATTATATCGTCCTGATAATTTGAATACGTTGATTCTGCCAATACATATTCAGATGACCAAGGAAAGAACCCCGGTTCATAGTCTTGGATTAAATATACAAACTTCCTATCCGATATTCCAAATTTCTTCTTTTGCCAATTGAACACTGGCAAAAATGAAATTGCCGTTTTCCAACTAGTCATAACAAAAATATCACTTTTTCTTATGTTCAGTTTTTTGCCATCGGATGCAAAAACCAACTGCTTTGAGGCTGCAGTAGAATGTTTGTATCCCTTTACATGATAGGTTGTTTTTAAACTGTACTCCTCATTTCCTATAACAATGATTCGACATTCAGATTTTTCTGCAGTCAATTTCAGAAAAAATGTTAACGCAGATGAAATTCCAGCAAACACTCGCGTTTTTCTTAATGTAGGAAGGATCAAATTATATCTTACCTTCTCACAATCATCAACATAAGGCGCAAAAGTATTTATTGATTCGATTTTAAAGCGCTTTTTATTTTGTGCTGTCTTCATTTTTTTATATATCGGAAATGTGATCTTATTTGTTTTAAGTATATCTATTAGTTTGATCTCCAGTGAAGCTAAATTCATTCTCTTGCCACTCCTATTATTTATACTAAACTTCCTTACTCAAACATGAGTAGTTTTAATCCAAATTGAGCCTTATTCCTAAAGTAGTTTTTTCTAAAGAAAGAACTTGTTAATAATTTGATCTTTCCAACGAAAGTGCTGCAATTATGATAGTATTGTAAAGCCTGCATGGATTCATCATTTATATAGACCTTATCGCAGCTAAACAGTTTTAATAATTCATCTGCAAAATCCTTATGATACGAATTCTTTCCTTTCATCTTCGTGAGAATTCTTTTATTAAAAGTTGTTTTACGAATACCAACAACATTATTTTCATGCTGTCTATAATGTATATATGCATTATCATCATAAACAATTTCACCAAAACATGCTGCTACTGCCGCAATCCAAGTATCATGCATTCTATTTACAATAATGGCATCAGAAGGTTTATTTTCCTTTATCCTTATAAGGAGTTCCTTTTTCAAAACCATAGTACAGCCAGATAAATAGTTTTTATCTATAATATTAAAAACATCCAAAGGCGGAATGAAGGAATACCGGTCCTGTTTGTAACGATTGTCACTGTCAACAATTTTTTGATTCGATGAATATAAAAGAGCATTATGCTTCACTTCTAACATTTCAATCGCAGAAACCAGTTTATTAGGTTCCCATATATCATCCTGATCAGCTAAGGCATAATACTCAGAAGTGTCTGGAACTTGATATAATAGTTCCATGAAAGAACGTGCTGCTCCGAGGTTTTTTCCAGAAATAACAATCATATTGCTATATTTTGATTTGAGTTTATCTAATATACTTAGTGTTTCATCACTGGAATTATCATCACGAACAAATAACGTTACATTAACACCTTCTTGTGACAAAATACTTTCAATTTGTTCTTCAATGTATAATTTCCCATTATATGAACTCAACAAAACAAATACACTTTTCATATTTTTATTATTTCCCTAAACTTAATTGAGTAAATTATTTTCAAATATAGGCTTAAAAGCATATTCAAACCAATTAGAAGATTCTGCAAAATGTCTAAAATACATTATATAAAAATAGCCAATAACAAAAGCATAGATAAAGCATTTTATTATACGATGATTGTTTCTTTCCGTAATCAATTTTGTATTAGTCATCAATATATAGCCTAATATTAAAGTCACCCTTGAAATACGTTCTATCTCCATCGATACAAATACTTCCAAGAATACATACAGCGACAATAGGCAAATACATCTAAACTGAAATTGGTTATTTGATCTTAATGTATCTTTACCCTCAAAACCATCATCTGCGGAAGGCACATGCATTGCAAGCCAACAGATCATGATAAACATAACCCTTAATATTAATACGCTAAGTAAGTATCCACCAATTTTGGAATCTCCCTCTTGATAGCTTGCAACCTTTTCGATAATTCCTAACTCTGTCAGCTTAGCATTAATTCTCGAACCAAAAGCTGCTAATGCCAATAATACCACTATTCCGAGTGCTAAGAACCTAGGAAGATACCTTTTAAACGTCTTTTCTGATATCAACGCTAAATACATAATTGCAGAAGCAGCTGCAAAAAAATGGAAACCCGTCGCTACAGCAACTAATACAATACTTATAATAATATCTCTTATATTTTTACTATTTATGTAATTTTGGAGTTTTAAAATAGCAAACAGAACTAATGCATTCGCCATCAAACTCCGCATTTGTATAACATCCATGCTAAATGGATATAGAAAATAGAACCCCAAAATTATATTAGGAAATTCTGCCAACTTCCATATAACATATCCTAGCAGTATAAATGCAATTCCAAAAAATAGATATCTATATCCTAGAAAATCTAAGCCAATAATGTTGCTGGTTCTTGCAAGTAACCAAAATATCGGTTCACTTATCAATCCATGGTAATTGAACATGTATCGATAACCATTCAAATAGTTCACATAATCAGCATTCATATTATTATTTGCTGCCACAAGAACCATAAACAGTATTTGAGCCAAATACAAAAACTTATTTTTTTTTATAAATATCGATAATATAAGTAATAATACGCCAATCCAAATGAGATGCATTAAAAAGCCCCACAATTTATTCAAATATCTCTAACAATGACTTTCTCGTTGTTGTTCCGGCGGAATTTCCATATAGTTTGGACCATAGTTATGTTCAAGATATTGTTTTTCTTTATTTAATGTCCATGCTTTTATTCCGCAAAAAGAACTCTCCTTAAGCGGAAAAAAAACATCACTTCTTTGCATTTCTCCAAAATAATGCCATCGACCTAAGGAACTAGTACAAAAACTTGCAGCAGTTTTATTTCTCACTGTTCTTTCTATAGCTGCATACCAAGCATCCAAACTCCTCCAGCCAAATAGTTTACTAATTATTTTTCTTATATAATAATTTACAGCCCCATTAAAGGACGAGACAAGCTTGTTTCTAGTATTCTCATCGCAACTATCAATGAATTCTATACTTGCTGCTATTCCCATTAGAAAATTACTCATCGTTCCTATTAAGTATTTTTTTATGCAGTTGTCAGAAACGTAATCTATTGGAAATATATCAATCCATAGCTTTTCAGATGTATCTTTCACATATATTTGCGCAAAACGAGTTTCTGTGCCACTCCTATATCCGGGCTTCTTGAGAATGTAGCGATCTGATAATTCTTTCTCATAGATTTCTTCTATTTTTTCATAATCCTCTCGACACAATCCCAGATCCATATCGTCATCCCATGGAATAAATCCATCATGACGAACTTTTCCAAGAAGAGTTCCCCCTTGCAGGAACAGCTTCACACCGTATTTATCAAACGCAATAAAAACATCATTGTAAATTTCTAACAGAGATTTTTGTTTTTCAATTATTTTTTTGGAATCAATACTTTTTGATTCCCTGATTTTATTAAGAGCAGACTTCATTGAAAACAATTTACTCATTTTATATCCTCACCTATGCTTCAATATCCATCATCATTCTAATAAACATATCTCGCAAACCCATAGAAGGACGCCATCCAAGCTCTTCCATTTTCCCAACATCTAAGTCCATATATAATGTCGGAGCATACCCTAATTTTTCAATATCATCTGCTATGTCAAATACCACTTTGATCTGCCTGTCTGCTACTTCATCTGCAACCATCTGTGCCATATCTTTAATAGAACAGTAAGTATCCGGATTTGCAATTGTATACGACTGACCAGCTTTAGCCTTTAGAAAACTCAACAGAATAGCCGAAACAGCATCTGCCGTATAAAGATATGACCTTTCAGTCAAACCGGCAGATTTAAGTACAATATCTTTCTTCTCAATTGCACATCTCATGAACTGGGCAAACACTCGCCCATCATCATACATTACTCCTGGTCCGAATGTCTGCGTTGCACGAAGAATAACCGTTGGAATACCGTATTGGACATAAAAACCGTTGCAAAGAGCCTCAGAGGCTATTTTCCCAATAGGATAACTATTCCGAGCGTTCATCGTATCAAATGACCCAAGTTCGTTTTCTGTAACCTTGTGTTCCTTCTGTGGAAATCCATATACTTCCATAGTAGAAATTCCTACGAACTTTTTGATTGGGTGTTTAACTGCCCATTCTAAAAGTGCTCTGTGCCCTTCAATATTAGCCAGAATCGTATCAACCGGTTTCTCCGTGAAATACCTTGAACTAGTCGGGCTTGCAAGATGAGCAATGTAGTCTACTGAATCCTCAAGGTCCAGTTTTTCGCCTAATGTGTAGGAAATAATTTTTACATCAGCCCATTTAAAAAGCTCTCTTGCCATTTCCACATTTCTCACAAGAAGAACTAGTTTTATGTTAAGCTTCTTATTCAAGCTGTTGTAAGCGATAGCGTTTACAAGATTTGAGCCTATTAGTCCGGTTGCCCCTGTAATTAGTATGGTTTTATTTCTGAACAGTTCCCAATCCAGAAAATCCAATCTTCCAATTTTTTCATAGTCCTCAATTTGAACCTTATTCATATCAAACTCCAAATATCTGAGAATTTTCTCGAATATCCATTAATGCCCTGAATGTATAGAAATCAGTAGGAGTCGTGATTTTAATGTTTTCTGCTGATCCCTCTACTGTATAAACATCGTTTCCCTGTAACTGCATAAGATAGGCTGTATCAATGCAATCTTTCATACCATCATCCACAGCCTTCTTATGCGCACTCAAAAGTTTCCCTAACCTGAACGATTGAGGAGCTTTTGCCATCTGACATTTGCTGCGATCTATAATTTCTCCAACTTTATTATCGGCGCCTTTCACAGCAATTGTTTCGATTGCAGGAGCAACTGTTACAGCCGAACCATATCTTTCAACAGATTCTATATTACGACTGATGATGTCATGATCAATCAGAGGTCTTACGCCATCATGCATCAAACAAACTGTATCGTCCGGGTACAGTTCCGCTGCCTTCTTAACGCCTTCAAAGCGAGAGAGCATCCCGGTCTCTCCTCCCGGGATAACTGCCTTAACTTTACTGATATGGAACTTATCAATCAAGTTCTGACAATAATCAATCCAGCCCTCAACACACACAACTATTATTCCGTCAATCAACTCATGTTGAGCAAAGTGCTCTAGTGTATAGATGATAATAGGCTTACCATGAAGTTCTAAAAACTGTTTAGGTTTTGTTTTTGTGTTCATTCGCTGACCTGTTCCGCCAGCAAATATAATCGCTATATTCATATAATTCTCCCTAATCTTCACCTATATTTTAGAGTGATTTCATCATAACTGTTGATAAATACTTTGATTTTTAATTGCTCATCTGTCAAACTATTCGGATCAACCAAAGAGTTGATAAGAGCCAGCTTATCTACATCTTAACAAAAGCTTTAATGCTTCCATGCAGAAGCTCGTAATGCAGTAATGCCCGCATAGGCTACTTCATTATACATTCACCTCATAGCAAATGCTTTAATGTCTCTGCAACTACTTTTCTCTTGTCAAACACATCTTCCATATGCTTACGACCAATTCTTCCCATTTTTTCTCGATTCTCTTCCATAATCATTTTCTTCATAGCCTCATAGAGACTATTCGCATCTTTAGGCTCACAAAGAAATCCAGAGCCCTCTACCACAGCTTCTTTACAGCCAGGTATATTTGATGTAATAATTGGTCTTCCTGAACTGGCGCATTCAAGATTTGTGTTTGCCATGCCTTCATGCCAAGAAGGAAGAACAAAACAGTGACAATTCCTTATAAATGGGCGTACATCTTTTTGATATCCATGATAATGCAGCCAACCTTCACTCTCAAATTTGTGAATAATACTTTCATAATTCTCTTCATAACTGCCAAGAACATCAAGGGTACAATTCATACCATTTTTTCGTAGCATACGCATTGCTTTAAAAAGTTCATTAATTCCTTTTTCCTTCATAACTCTGCCGATAAAAAGGAAGCGAACCTCACTTGTATCCATCGGGTAGTCTTGATAAAAATAATGATCCAAGTTAATTCCTGCTCCATTAAGGAGACAAGTTTTTTTTGATGGTACTATTTTTTCGTCGATAAACAACTGTTGATTTTCACAGTTTTCAAAAAAAACTACCTTTGCTCTTTTCAAGCTGAATTTATACATTATTGTAACGATTTTACGCAATGCTCCACGTTTCTCAAATGCTGTACCTAAACCTGTTATGTTAGCAGCATATGAAATATGTAACAATCGGCAAGCAAAACCACCATATATGTTGGGCTTAATAGTATATGTTATCACTTGACTAGGCTTGTATTTCCTCAAAATTGAAATATATCTCATAAAAAGTGATATGTCCTTTTGTGGATTAATTCCACGTCTGTCAATTGGAAGAAATATTAGTTTAAGTCCTAGTTTTCGCAATTCTGGAATCATATCATCACGCGGTGTAACAGCTATTACTTCATTTCCGCCAGCAATAAGATTTGAAATCAACTCATTTCTAAAACTATATAATCCACCCGAATTATTACATATTATCAATACTCTCTTACACATAATCGACTTTCCTTATTGTATCATTTCATCAGGTTTGCATATTACGACGCTATCATACATCATCATAACAATGCCCTCTTGATATTCACCAATAATCGACTTATTCGCATTTCCTTTTAGATTATTCTCTATTAATCTAATAAAATCTACTCCAGAACCATAAGCATGGAGATATGCTCCTCCAAATCTAGGATTAATCTCAGATAAATAATACTGACCATCTCTATAAAAGAAATCAATATCAATCGGACCATTGAATTTAAAATGTTTAAGTGCATTCTTAATAAAATCAAATAGTTTTTCATCTTTAAATGAAATGGTCTTATTTGCACCACCAATTGTTGTTGCTATCTTTTTCTTTGAAAAGATAGCAACTGGTTCATGAGTGATGGTATCGACGTATACATCAGCATCAAGATCTTCACAATCCATTAGCTCTTGTGCAATTATTGTACTATCCTGTTCAAATGCTATCCTCAATTCATCTTCGTTATATATTTTTCTCGCACCAACACTTCCGCTACCAGTTCTCGGTTTTACAAAAACCGGGAAACTGATCTCCCCTGCATTAACAGCAATCATAGTATCATCAAAAGTACCCCATGTTCTTACTGTAGGAATATTATTTGATGATAAGTATTTAAACATCTCATATTTATCAAAGCATAATTTAGCTGTATCAGAATAAGGAGCAAGAACCTCTATACCCAATTCTTTAAAACGGTTTCTATTATCCGCTAGAAGCATTATTTCCGGATCAATAAATGTAGTAACAACATCTATTTTTTCTTTTTTACATATTTCAATTAATATATCAACATATTTACTATCATTTATTAAAGGAACAATATACTGAACATCAGTAAGATATAACGCTGGCGCATATTTACTATTGTCTGTACCAACTATTTTTGATCCTTTTTCCATAGACAAACGAAAGTCCTTCATAATCTCCCCTCGTCTACCTACACTGCACATTAAATAATTCATACTTATCCTTCCATGATTAAACTTTATCTTTGTATAATTCATCATAATACGAGCCTGTTCCCCAGAGTTTTGCAAAAGGTTCTTCTTTCATTTCCTTTTTGAAATCCTCTAACATTTTTATATATGTATATTCTGGTTCGTATCCTAATTCAGCTTTCGTTTTACTCCAATCAAGCATCGACTGCAACGTATTTGGTTTTGACGGATCATAAGAAATTTCAGATTTGTTATCCATAGGTGAAAAAACCTCAACAATGCCATGAATCATCTTGTCAAGCGAAACTCTTTCAGGTGACCCAATGTTATAAAACCCACCATCCAACTCAGAACTAGCAGCAGCAACAACAACCTTTGTGAAATCCTTTATATAGACCATTTCTTTTACTCTTGAAGGGTCCCCATAAATGCATATTGGTTCACCTTTAGATGCTTTTTCCATAAGTTCTCTATATGGCATCATTCTCATTTTGCAATCGGCATAATGATACGCATTCGGATGATACTGATAGATTGTAAAAAACCTCAAGATAAATCTTGAGAAGCCATATTCATTGTGATAATTTTCAATAAGATCAACGGCTGCGTTTTTAGCTATAGAATAGATACTATGATCTCCCTTTTCCGGGTATGATCTTGCAGCATCTGGAGATATTGGTTTTCCTGTCTCGTGAAGGTAAAAAAGATCATAAGGAGTAGTTGGGAATATAATCTTTTTAGCGTTAGTTTTTCTCATGAACTCTAGCACATTCATCGTTGCTTCTGTTATTGTCCTTATAAGTGCCTGTGGATTAAATGCACATCTTGATGGCAATTCTCCCGCGAAATCTGCTACAACTTCAATTCCTTTATCAACTAATACATCAAATGACTCTTTTTTTGTTATATCTATTGAATAATATGATATACCCATTTCTTCAAAAAATCCATTGTCACTTTCTCTTCGTCCGGCAGCTATTACATCGAATCCTGCATTTTTTAAAGCAACTGCAGAATAAGCACCAAGATTTCCAGTTGCTCCGAGAACCAATACTTTTTTGTTCACGACAGTTTTTCACCTCAATTATCTAGTTATGAATATTGTAGTATTCTTCAACACTTGTTCTATGTCTAATCATCTCAATCTCGCCCGATGTTTTTTTTACATATATTTCAGGATAATATCTAATAAACATTCCGCCAAATGTAATCGTATAGTTTCCGACTTTATGATATACAATCCTATCGCCAGGCATAAGCTCTTGTTGATTTTTGATTCGCATTATACGATCATGATCCATACATGTATATCCACATATTATCTGATCTTCAATTATTTTATTTTTTGATAAATTTATAATATCATATTGATATCTTGATTTGATCCACAACGGATCTATATTTATTCTACTTCCATCAGTAGTCA
Source organism: uncultured Ruminococcus sp. (assembly GCA_902797535.1). Taxonomy (GTDB): domain Bacteria; phylum Bacillota; class Clostridia; order Oscillospirales; family Ruminococcaceae; genus YE71. Next base: position 22,320 of record CADBTD010000222.1, read on the forward strand.
CAATTCTTGATTTTAGAGTGTCTTTAACATCTAATACAGATGTATAGAAATCAAATATTGATCCTGATAAGGCTGAACCTGGCTCAATTATCAACATTGTATCATTGACATCAATTACTGAATCAAAAATCTGTCTTATTGCAGAAATGTAGTCATCAGCAGCTGGCTTTCCAGGCACTCCTCCAAAAAAACCACCACCAATATCAATATATTTTGGCTTCAAATTATATTTAACAATTAGTTCAGTGGCATATTTAGAGATAGCCTGATATGCATCAACACTTCTTGTAACAGTATTACAATGAAGATGAAGACCAAAATTTCTATGACCATAAATTTTTTCTAAATCATTAATTACGTTTTCTAAATGTCCATCTTTATCTGCAAAGCCAAATCTAAATCCGTCTTCAGAGTACTCAACATCTTCATCATGAAATATTTTCGGATCAATATTAACTCTTATTCCCAAATATCCTTTTATAACTGGTTTCTTTTTCTTAAGAAAATCTATTTCACCTTGAGAATCAATATTTACAATCGAACCATTTAAAACGGCCATTTCAAATTGTTTCTCCGTTTTTATAGGGCCATTAAATACAATCCGACTGGCATTATAGCCACATAGTACCGCAAGATCATATTCTTCTTGTGATACTGCTTCAGCAAAGATATCATTTGAACACATATACTTCAACAGCCATGGTAAAGAGTTTGTTTTTATTGAGTAAGCAATTTTGGAATTTGACCAATTCTTTTCTAACGCTTCTTTAAAACGCATTATGTTTTCGATTAATGATTTTTCATCAAGAATAAAATATGGAGTTTCCATTATTCTAAAGTCCCCGTAAATTCTTTCATTGTAATATTCAACCTTCTAGCCTCTTCTGAGTCAATATTCTCGTGACGAAATACGGAAATTAAAGTTTCAAATATTATCTTCATATCGCCGACAAAGGTAATATTATTAACATAATTAACATCTGCATCAAAACGGTCTTCCCAAGAAGAACTATTTCTTCCATGAACCTGAGCATACCCTGTAAAGCCAGGACGTACATCGTGCCTATGTTTTTGCTTGTCATTATATAATGGTAGATACTTAACAAGTAATGGTCTTGGACCAACAACAGACATATCGCCTTTAACTATATTGATTAATTCAGGAAGCTCATCGATACTTGAATTTCTCAGCAATTTTCCAAACTTTGTCAACCTAATACCGTCTGGCAATAATTCACCATTTTCATCACGCTCATCTGTCATAGTTCTAAACTTGTAAAGCTTGAAGATCTTCTCATTCCTGCCGGGTCTTTCCTGCTTGAAGAGAACAGGCGAACCAAGTTTTGTTTTAACAAGCAGCGCTGTCACCGCCAGCACCGGACTAAACACGATCAGCGCCCCTGTACTCAGAAAGCAATCAAGCGGACGCTTAACAAATCTCTCGTATATGCCGTATGGCTTATGCCTTAACTCCTTGCTGTAATTCTTCAGTTCTTCGATGCGTTCTGCAATAAAAGCCACTCCGGCAGTCACAGCTGCAAAAGCCGTTATGCCGCCCGCTATCTTCAAGAAGCCCTTCAAAGCTTTATTCATTCAAAACAACTCCTGATGATCCGAATAATGATCTCCTGCTCCTCTGCCGTCATCTTATTGTCGCTCGGCAGACACAGTCCTCTGTTGAATATGTCAGCACCTACATCTACACAGCCATTCTCTGCAATGTAAGCATTGCTCCTCGCTCTGCCGTTTCCGTTTGCTGTGATAAACGGATTGCTGCGGTAGATCGGCTGCATATGCATGGGCTTCCATATCGGTCTGCCCTCCGCATTGTACTTCGCAAGCGTCTCAAGTATCTCTGTCGGACAGGACTTTCCGCTTTCATGTATGTACAGCGCATCCTTTTCACCGCGCACATGCCTGCACATAGCTTCTTCATTTATCAGCATACAGGACAGCCAGAAGTTTGGCTCGCTGTTTGCCTCGTCATAAGGGTTCATCGTTACGGGCAAGCCCTTGAATCCCTCTTTGTAACGCTCGTAAATCGCTTTCTTTGCAGCAATATGTTCATCTAAATATGGATACTGACCTCTTGCGATACCTGCTATGATATTTGAGATCCTATAGTTGTAACCGATCTCTTCATGCTGGTACCAGGGAGCAGCCTCACGGCTCTGTGTTGACCACTTGCGTACCTTGTCAGCATCTTCCTTGCTGTCGGTCAGGAACATTCCGCCCGAAGAACCTGTGATTATCTTGTTTCCGTTAAAGCTGATAGCAGAATAATCACCGAAATTGCCCGTCTGTCTGCCTTTATAAGTGGCTCCGAGACTTTCGGCCGCGTCTTCGATTATAAGCGCACCGTGCTTGTCACAGATAGCCTTTATCTCATCTATCTTTGCGGGAGTACCATAGAGATGAACAAGTATCACCAGCTTGACATCGGGATAGATCTCAAAAGCCTTTTCAAGAGCAACAGGATCCATATTCCATGTGTCGCGCTCGGTGTCGATAAAAACAGCCTCGCCGTCCTCATATGCAACGCCGTTTATCGTAGCATCAAATGTCATATCGGCACAGAACACCTTGTGTCCCTTCAGCGTGCCCTCATTGGGCTTCGGCTGACCGTAAAGCCTTTCTCCTGCAAGCTTTATAGCCAAATGGAGTGCAGCAGTTCCGCAGGAAAGACCTACAGTATACTTGCAGCCAATATGCTCTGCAGCGATCCGCTCCAGTTCATTTACATTCTCTCCGGCTGTTGTTATCCAGTTTTTGTCAAAAGCATCATGTATCCATTTAAGCTCGTCACCATGCATAGTCGGCGACGCCAGCCACACTTTTTTCTCAAAAGGCTTGATACCTTCAAAACGCTTTTCACTATTTGATTCCATTATCATCATATCTCCATAGCAATATTATTATAGTTATATTATTTGCTTGTTTTTATCATCAACCTATAAACTGCTGATATAGCGATCATTGATATCCTTTTTGTTGGAATAATCGTTCTTATAATTGCAAAAACCACGCCGCAAACGCACTTTTGCACCGTACTATTATAACATCTTACCGTCAAGTTGTCAAGGTTTTTGAATATCATTCGTACAATTGCAAGAAATTGGCACAAAAAAAACACAAATTTTGAATAGTTTTATCTGCCTGAAAAGCTATTATCATGGTCATTTGTAATTTTTCTCGTATATCCGAATACCGCAAGACAGCGCTGTTATTTTTGCACATTTCAGGCAAAAAAACAGCCGTCGGTACAAAGTCCGGCGGCCGCTGATCTTATCTGCTGTTCTCAGTTTGTCATACGGGATACATCGGTGTTTCATATCCGTTGACCGATTCGGTTATTACGTCCTCGGCCTCAAATAC
>CADBTD010000223.1 GCA_902797535.1 uncultured Ruminococcus sp.
ACTGATGACGGATTTGTGCAAAAATCCTATTGACTTTACCCCTGCGGTAAGGTTTATAATATATACATGGACAAAACGCCCCGACACCCGTAAGGAGGATGTATATGCTTACCATAGGAGAATTTTCAAAGATATGCAGAGTATCCGCCAAAACGCTCCGCTACTATGACGAGATAGGCCTGTTAAGACCCGTCCGCACAGACAGCGCCACAGGCTACCGCTACTACGATATAGAACAGCTTGAAACAATGCTCTTCATCGAACGCCTCAAAAGCTATTCCTTTTCACTTGAGGAGATAAGGGCCGTCATAAACGCCGAAAACTGCGGCGAGGATAAAATGTGCCTTGCCTTCATGCGCAAAAAGGACGAGATAAGAAAACAGCTTGAGGACTGCAGCCGCATACTCGCACAGCTCGATGAGGACATAAGCACCATAAAACAGGGCGGCTCTGTCATGGACTACCTCAGAGATATCGACGTGCGGCTCGCGGAATTCCCCGAAAAGTACATTCTCTCCGTGAGAAAAACAGTGCAGGAAGACCGCTTCCCCGATGAATACGCCGCCTGCTACGGAAAACTGTTCAGACGGATAGCCGCTGACAGACTTACCGTCAGCGGTGCTCCCATGGTGCTTTTCCACAGCAGTGAATTCACTCCCGCAGGCCTTGATACCGAATTTGCCGTCCCCGTCAGAGAATACGCTACGGGCACAAGAGATCTCCGCCCCGGGCTCTGCCTGAAGACCGTCGTTCACGGCGATTATTCGGCACTTCCCTCAGTTTACGCAAGACAGGCGGAATGGGCTGAAAATGAGGGATATCAGTGTACAGGCGCTCTTTTTGAAGTCTACGTCACCGACCCCTCTCAGACCGCCGACGAAAATGACCTCGTCACCGAGGTGTATCTCCCCGTGAAGAAAAAATAAGACACACCGACAGAAAAAGGAGCCACCCCCATGAACATCAGCAGTGAAAAGATAAAACTTATGGAATCAGCCATAGCCGAAAACTACAGCAATATCGCAGGCATGGTGATAATGAAAGACGGCGTGAAGGCTTATGAAAATTACTTCGGCGGCTGCACCGAAAACAGCCGTATCCACCTGTTTTCCGTGACAAAAAGCATAGTTTCGATACTTTACGGCATAGCCCTCGACAAGGGCCTGCTTGACAGCATAGACCGTAAAGTGCTCGGCTTCTTCCCCGAATATGCCCCGAAGAGAGGCGAGAAGACCCTTCCGCAGATAAGGATACAGGATATCCTCACCATGACCGTACCGTATAAATACAGGTTCAACCCCTACATAAAGTACTTCACGAGCATGGACTGGGTGAGATTCTCTCTTGACAAGATGGGCGGCAGGGGCAGCATAGGCGAATTCAGATACGCCCCGATAGTGGGCCCCGATGTCCTCAGCGGCATACTGACAAGAGTTACGGGAATGTCAGTGCTTGACTTCGCAAGGGTATATCTCTTTGACCCGCTGGGCATCACCGTGGAAAAAAGCGTCATATTCAAGAGCAAGGAAGAACAGATGGCGTTCTATAAGTCCACAGATATGAGCGTGTGGGTGGCAGACCCTCAGGGCGTCAACACCGCAGGCTGGGGACTTACGCTCTCCGCCGGTGATATGGCGAAAATAGGACAGCTTTACCTTGACGGCGGCCGCTTTGACGGAAGACAGATAGTATCGGAAAAATGGGTGAAAGAAAGCACCTCGGAGCACAGCCGCTGGAAAAAATACGACCTGCCCTACGGCTACCTATGGTGGCTCGATAAGGACAGCAGCGGCTTTGCGGCTATGGGCGACGGCGGCAACATCATCTACGTCAGCCCCGAAAAACACATGACCGTCGCCATAAGCTCCCTCTTTGACCCCCGTGCAAAGGACAGGATAGAGTTCATAAAAAAATACGCCGAACCGCTGTTTGACTGAGCACCCACGCAGAAAGCTCACCCCATGAGCCTCCTCCCCGCCGCAAACATCCACCTGTGCGTTAGCCGAAGATTCAGCATCATCAGCGGCAGTACAGCGGCGGCAGATATGACCGTCACCCTGTCAAAGGTCAGCAGCGCTCCCGTTTTAACGAGCATCACTGCCCCCACAGGCAGACATATGACGGCGGTGATAAGCGACGGCACATAGCGCCTGATGTATGCGCATATTCCGATATGCACCGCAAAATGCCCCGTCAGCCCGATAAGCATACCGTACCAGGCTCCGTACAGCACCCTGCAGGGGAAACAGTACCCGAGCATGGTCAGACCGCCGAAAAATACTGCAAGCTGCTCGAATACCCCCACAGCCATTCCTGCATCATTGTAGTCCCTGTATGCGGCGGTGAGCCTCGGGTATTTCGTGAACACCCAACGGTTCCTGCGGAAAAACCACCCGAAGCCTATCATCTCCTCAAAGTCGTGGAATATGTAGATAAGCGGCAAAAGCAGCAGATATTCTTTCATTTTTTACGCTCCTTTCCTATATGACACCCTTGAATCTGTTACGCTTTTATGATAAGATATTTATGAGCAAAAGTCAATACATCTGAACAAAGATACACCATTTTACAGAAAAGTGTCACTCAGGAGGTGCCCCATGACCGTATCGGATAACCCCTCAGCACTCAGGTCGCAGAGCGAGATAACACAGTCGCTCCTCAGCCTTATGCATCAGCACCCATACAGCGAGATAACCGTCAAGCAGATAGTCCTTGAATCCCGCCTTGCGAAAAAGACCTTCTACCGCAACTTCTCCTCAAAGGACGACGTTCTTCTCTCGCTTATACGCAGGAACATCACCGATTACCTGCACACCGTCAATACCGCACAGGGCGGCGTCCTTGATACGATATTCGGCTTTGCCGCCAAAAACCGTGAACTGCTCACCCTCCTCGATAAAAACGGACTGCTCCACCTGCCCCTTCGGTGCATGAACGAACTTATCCCG
>CADBTD010000224.1 GCA_902797535.1 uncultured Ruminococcus sp.
CCTGATGCGACTACACTTTACAAGTATGACGGCGGAGTATACGGACTTCCCGTTACGCAGGATTTCCCGATGCTGTTCTACCGCAGTGACGTTCTCAAGGAACTGGGTATAGACGCTGAAAGAGATCTTACCACATGGGACGGCATAATGGACGCACTGCCGAGTTTACAGAGAAACTACATGGAGATAGGCCTTATACTTCCCGTAATGGGCGGTACTTCGGGTGTGACCACCGTATCTCCCATAACCGAGGCAGGAAACACCTTTGCTATGCTGATGCTGCAGCAGGGAATGAACTATTACAACGAAGACCTGACAAAGACGAACTTTGATTCACAGACAGCGGTAGACGCTTTTGAGAAGTGGACCGAGTTCTATACAAAGTACAGTTTCAGCCAGACATATGATGCGCTTACAAGATTCAGACAGGGCGATATGCCTATAGTTATACAGAACTATACCTTCTACAATTCACTTTATGCTACCGCACCCGAAATAAAGGGCTGCTGGGACTTCATGCACGTTCCCGGAACAGAGAACCCGTTAGGTCAGGTAACGCTTGCGGACGGCAGAAAGATAAGCATATCGGCGAATTCCGGCGGCACCTGTGCTATAATCTTCAAGACCTGTCCCGACAAGGACAGCGCATGGGAGTTCATAAAGTGGTTCACATCAAATGAGACACAGACCACCTACGGCAACGACATAGAGTCGGTGCTCGGACCTCTCGGAAGATACAACACAGCAAACACGGAAGCGCTCCAGAATCTGTCATGGACAAGAAAGCAGCTCGACAAGCTGAGTGAGCAGATGATGGCTCAGGTAGAGATACCGATAATCCCTGCATCATACGGCGTAACGAGAAACCTTAACAACGCATTCAGAGAGACTGTCAATCAGGCAGAGAATCCCCGTGATACGCTGTTCTGGTATGACAGGGATATAAACGAGGAGATCGCCCGCAAGAACGAGGACCTCGCTATGTATAAGCACGATAACAGGTAAGAAAGGGGAGAGTGACCGCTCTATGGCAAGAACAAGCTATGAAAATGTGCCTGCGAACAAGTCGGGATACTGGCGTTACACATGGCACATGATGAAAGCTAATAAGGGCTGCTACGGACTTCTTGCGCCGTTTATGATACTGTTCACCATATGCACTATCATACCCGTCGTAATGTCTCTCCCTATGAGCTTTATGAACTTCAACATGATACAGACCCCCAAGTGGGTAGGTCTGTCCAACTTCTATACACTGTTTTTGAATGACAGTGTATTCCTCATCGCAATACGCAACACGCTGATATTTGCGGTGTTCACGGGACCTTTTGCATATGTGCTGAGTTTTCTGGTGGCGTGGCTGATAAACGAGATGAACCCGTTCTTAAAGACGTTTTTCACCTTTGTATTCTATGCGCCTTCCATGACTACATCGGTATATGTAACATGGCAGCTGATACTGTCGGGTGACCAGTACGGCTATCTCAATGCGATACTTATCGACCTGGGATTCACACACAGGCCCATACAGTGGCTGACCGATACCAACTATATACTTATAGTGTGCATCATAGTACAGCTGTGGATGTCAATGGGTGCCGGCTTCCTTGCGATACGTGCAGGCTTCCAGAACATTGACAAGTCGATGTATGAGGCAGGTGCTATCGAAGGTATAAAGAACAGATGGCAGGAGCTTTTCATGATAACGATACCCTCAATGGGACCCCAGCTGCTTTTTGCGGCGGTAAACCAGATAGCGGGTTCGTTCACGGTAGGTCAGGTAGGACAGATGCTCGTAGGTCTGCCTTCAACAGACTATGCTGCTCACACCATAATGAACCATGCAACTGACTATGGTTATGTCAGATACGAGATGGGCTATGCTTCGGCAATATGCTTTGTGCTGTTCCTGTCGATGCTGCTCGCCAACAAGGGCGTAAACGCACTTCTCGGAAAATTTGTTGATTAAGGGGGGTGCGGCATCAGATGGCTATCAAAAAGAAAAAGAAGAAAGTTTCTATCGAAGACCTGAAGGTCAAGGATAAGAAAAAGAAGATAAACGGTTCAAGGGGCGGAGATGTCTGCATCTTCATATTCCTTACGCTGCTCGGCGTTTTCATGATATTCCCGATATACTATTCGGTGATACAGTCGCTGAAGCCTGTTGAGGAATTGTTCGTATTCCCGCCAAAGCTGTATGTGCTCAA
>CADBTD010000225.1 GCA_902797535.1 uncultured Ruminococcus sp.
ATGGAGGCCTTTATCTTTTTGCGTGCCTGAAAGAGCTTTTGTTTTGCGGCGTTTTCATTAAGGCCGAGGGACTCTGCTATTTCTGCGATACTCAGCTGTTCGTAATAATACATGATGACCGCAGACTTCATATCGGGTTTAAGGCCGTCGATCATAGCCTTGAGTTCATTTTTGCGGTCTTCATTGACTGCGTAATCCTCGGGGAGCATGACGGCTTCGTTAAGGGAAGCGTTCTCCATAATGATCTCCTGCTCATCTTCGGATTCAAAATGCACGTTTCTTTTATCTGAGCGAAGCTGATCCATACATTTATTATATGCAATGGAATACAGCCATCCGCCGAAAGCCTCACCTGAACGGAGAGTATTTATCTTTTCCATAGCGGTGATGAACGTTTCGCTTACAACGTCCTCGGCTGCGTGGTCTGAACCTACGTTCTTTTTTGCGAAAAAATAGACCTTGTCACGATATGCGTTGTATAGCTCGGTGAAAGCCTGTTTATCACCATTCTTTGCCGCTTCGGCTGCGGCAGCGAGCTGACTTTTGTCCATTATTCCTTTTCTCCTTTTTCTCCTTCATCTGCATCAAAGATCCTTGACCTGATCCGCTGCTTCTGAGCATCATCAGGCAGGTTATCGCGGCTCATTTCTTCAAGGATCCAGCATATGAGCTCATCAAGGTCTTTCTGCATGACAATACCCTGCTTTCTGATCGGTCAAGGCGCAATGACGCACTTATCCTTGACAGTTTGTTATGTGACTATATATTAGACGACGGACAGGCTGTTTTGGTTATTATTTTTCGGAAAAAATTTTTTCTATGGGTATTTTAGCATATTTTTCCCGAAAAGTAAAGGACATCATGAAAAGTTAAGATATGAGCAAAAGAAAAAAGCCGCCGAGTAGGCATCGGCGGCTTACGGACATATTGTCCGATTATTTTACCCTAAAACACAATATCATCTTTTCTACTGAATGTGGTAAGATGCCGGCAAAGGGGATACCGGTATCCGAAAAAATGTTTCCGGCAGTAAGCCGAAAGAGAGAGCACGGCTGTTTATAAGCCGCGGGATATTTCCGCACCGATATTTCGGAACGGAAAATGACCATGTATTGTCACGGTCTTATGTTGTCTGTTCCTCCTTTCTATAAGTAAGACGGTGATGGGTGCAAAAAAGTTATAAAAAATATAGCGCAGGAACTTTTTTCCTGCGCTGTGTGTAGGTTTATTCTGTTACGGGCTTGCCCGAAACGGGGATGCCGCCTTTCTTTGAAGCGTCGATATCTGTGAAGACCTTATCGACTTCGGCGGTATCGGGCTTTTTAGTGAACAGGCTGACTAACGGTACAGCCACGATGCTGAACAGCATTGCGAAGGCTCCTGCGTTTATCGGGGAGTGGACTGCGATACCTGCAACGGTAAGAGTTCTTCCGCCGAAGGTGAACCAGATCATATGTCCCACGGTGATGCCCACGCCGCAGATGAATGAGAACCATACTGCTGCACGGGTGATGTTCTTCTTATAAAGACCCCAGAGGAACGGTCCTATGAATGCACCTGCGAGAGCGCCCCAGCTGATGGACATGAGCGAGGAGATTATGGTGACTTCATTTTCAAGGGTGAAAATAGCCAGCGAGCAGGATACAGCGAGGAAGACGCCGACGAAGACACGCATAACGAGCATTTCGGTCTTATCGGACATTTTCTTTTTCATAAGAGGCTTTATCATGTCAAGGGTAAGAGTTGAGCTTGATGTCAGCACGAGGGAGGAGAGGGTAGACATAGAAGCGGAAAGCACGAGGACTATCACCACGCCGAAGAGAAGTTCGGGGAGAGATTCCATCATAGTGGGGATTATGCCGTCGGAGCCGCTTACGGGAGCGCCGTTTTCATCAGCCTTGACGAAGAGTCTGCCGAAGCCGCCCTGGAAGTAGCAGCCGCCCGCAACGACTACTGCGAATATAGTCGAGATAACGGTACCGCTCTTGATAGCCTGTTCGTCCTTGATGGTATAGAACTTTGTGACCATCTGGGGAAGTCCCCAGGTACCGAGCGAGGTAAGTATAACAACGCCGATAAGGTTGATGGGGTCGGGACCGAGGACCGAGCTGTAAACGTTGGTCTTGCCGTTGACCTCTATCTGTGAAAGTGCGTCTATCGAGCCGCCGAGTCCGCCGTGTTTGCCGAGGATATTTATGATGCAGGCGGTGATGCCTACCAGCATGAAAAGGCCCTGGATAAAGTCATTGAGGGCTGTAGCCTTATATCCGCCGACGATAACGTATACTGCTGTTATAAGGCCCATTACAACTATACAGACGTAGTAGTTCACATGGAAAGCCTTTTCAAAAAGTCTTGACAGGCCGTTGAATGCCGAAGCAGTGTAGGGGATAAGGAATATAAAGATTATCACTGCGGAAGCAAGTTTCAGGCCTTTGCTCTGATAGCGGCGCTCGAAAAATTCGGGCATTGTGCGGGCGTCGATGCTTTTCGACATGACTCTTGTGCGGTTGCCGAGGACTATCCAGGCTATCAGCGAGCCGATTATGGCATTTCCGATGCCCACCCATGTTGAGGCGACACCGTAATTCCAGCCGAACTTTCCTGCGAAGCCGACGAATATTACCGCCGAGAAGTAAGATGTGCCGTAAGCGAATGCGGTGAACCACGAGCCGAGCGTTCTTCCGCCGAGCACGAAGTCGGATGTGTTTTTGTTTTTTGTTCTGTAGTAGGCGCCTATACCTATCATCAGGCACAGGTACAGGACAAGGACTATCCACATTACCATTTTTCTTCAACTCTCCTTTGGGACTTTAACCCTTTATTGTTTTTTGGCTTTTTGGCTTTTTCCTGTTAAAGCGAAAGCATATATATTATACAACATTTTCCACCTGATGTCAATAGTTTATCTGTTTCGGATAATATTTTTATGTATTGTGCTAATTTCAAAATTTTTTTGAGAAAACCCTTGACAATCCCATGATGTTATGATATAATATTAAAGCAGTCGATTCAGACAGCTAATAAATATCGCGGAGTGGAGCAGTTCGGTAGCTCGTCGGGCTCATAACCCGAAGGTCGTAGGTTCAAATCCTGCCTCCGCAACCATTACACCTCTTTTGCCGATCTGGCAGAAGAGGTTTTTTATTATATAGATATATGATAATGGATAAGCGCCCTGTCTTGCTTGAGATGGGGCGCTATGCATGTTGTGATGTATAATGATTTACAATAAGTGTGGAACTACAGCACAAAGAGGGTGACTGTGTGATCAAGGGTCAGGCTGACATCTGAACAGATACAAGCCATATCGCTTTTTGCTAATGATCTGAAGTATAACAAAACAAAAGACCCCGCTTAAAAAAAGCGAGGTCTTTTTCAGTGCAGGTGAAGGGACTTGAACCCATACCCCCTTGCGAGGACTAGCACCTGAAGCTAGCGCGTCTGCCGATTCCGCCACACCTGCAAAAAATGGATCCGATAATTTTTACACGGTTCGAATCCCGTGACCGAGGCGGGTACTGTTGCCGTACTGATCCGCATTTGGCTGACTATGTTAAATCAGCAATAATATTATACCACAACGGGAACCTGTTGTCAATAGTTTTCTGAAAAAAATTTTCAATCGGTGAGTTTGAAGTGTCTGGGCATACCGTTGTTCATGAAAATATCGACTTCGCCCTGTATCAGCGGCAGGAAATATTTCACTGCTTCGTCAGATACGCCGTTGCCCGCGCGGTTTATCCAGCGTTTGGGAAAGCGTTTTTCCTTGTTGGCGAGCATAGATGTGTCGGCGGTCTCTATCGTCACGACATAGGGGGAGTCTGACAGGCGGCGGAACACCATAGTCACACCGTTTTCGCCGCGCAGGGCGGCTTTTACTGCTTCGGCACCTATTGCTTCGGCTTCGTCGATATCTGTTTTAGAGCAGATGTGGCTTGAGCAGCGCTGCATTACGTTGAGTTCGATAGAGCGCACCTTGCAGCCGATACGGTCACGGGCAAGAAGTTCAAGTGCCTTGCCCACGCCCGAGAGGTACTTGTGGCCAAAGTTGTCGGAAACGCCGCTGCGCATATCATCTCCGCAGTCAGGGTCAACGCCTTCGGAAACGGCGACGATGACGGCTTTGTGCTTGGCTTTTTCAGCGGCAAGGTCTTCGAGGAATTTCTCGGAGGAGAAATCAGCCTCGGGGAGGTAAATGAGGTGAGGTGCGGTCTCACCGTTGGCACGAAGCATACAGGTGGAGGCGGTGAGCCAGCCTGCGTTTCTGCCCATTATCTCTATTATGGTGATGGAGTCTATCGAATATACCGAGCTGTCACGGATTATTTCCTGAACGGTGGCGCAGACATATTTGGCTGCTGAGCCGAAGCCGGGGGTGTGGTCGGTGACAGGCAGGTCGTTGTCGATAGTTTTGGGAATGCCGATAAAGCGGATATCGGAACCTCGTTCCTTGCCGACACGGGAGAGTTTTTCAACGGTATCCATAGAATCGTTGCCGCCGATATAGAAAAATGCGCCTATGCGGTGCTTTTCAAGGCAGGAAAAGATCTGGTCGAAGATGTGTGCGCCGTCGGCATCGTCGGGGGCGGGGAGTTTTACACGGCATGAGCCGAGTACGGTAGAGGGTGTACGGCGGAGAAGCTCCATATCCTCATTTGTGCGGATGACACGGCGAAGATCGGTGAGGTCGTCCTTTATAAGACCCTCGATACCGTTTTTGGAGCCGAAAACGGCGTCTATCACGGGATTCCTGAGTGCTTCACGGAAAACTCCGACGAGGGAGGCGTTTATTGCACAGGTCGGGCCGCCTGATTGTGCTACAGCTATGTTCATTTGCTCAGATCCTTTCAGAAAGCAGTCTATAGTAATAGTATAGCATAAAATGGTCAGTCGGGCAAGGTGGCAGCGTGACGTTTTTTACCCACAAAAGGCCTCGGATTTTGTGTTATTGTTGCAAAAAACGGGTGTAATCGTTTACATGGATGCAAAAGCCGAATCGCAATTTTTGGTCAGTTGACAGCAAGAGGACAGCCCCTGCTCTCCTTGTGGAAAGCGGGGGCTGCAAGTGTATCAAATTCTTTCGTATTACTCAGTCTTAGCAAAGGCGATAACGTTAGCCACGAGGTTAGCGGGAAGCTGGTCGTAGCGTGCAGTTTCAAGTGTGAAGCTGCCCTGACCCTGAGTCATCTGTCTGAGGGTGAGAGTGAAGTCGCTCATTTCGGCAATAGGCACCTCAGCGGTAACGTCGGTCATGCCCTTTTCGGTCTCGGAGGGTACCATTCCCATAACTCTGCCGCGGCGCTTGTTAAGTTCGCCTATAACGTCGCCCGTCTTGTCATCGGGGACGCTTACCACGAGGTTTCCTACAGGCTCGAGAAGCATAGGCTCTGCCTGAGGGATGCCCTCCTTGAAAGCTATCGAAGCGGCGGTCTTGAATGCCATTTCAGAGGAGTCAACGGGGTGATAGGAACCGTCAACGAGTATAGCCTTGACGCCTACAACGGGGTAGCCTGCGAGAACGCCGTGCTTAACGCACTCCTGAAGACCCTTTTCAACAGCGGGGAAGTAGTTCTTGGGAACTGCGCCGCCGAATACTTTTTCTTCAAATACGAGTTCATCGGAGATGCAGGGCTCAAATTCTATCCATACATCACCGAACTGTCCGTGACCGCCCGACTGTTTCTTATGCTTGCCCTGTACCTTTACCTTCTTGCGGATAGTTTCCTTATAAGCGACCTTGGGAACGGAGGTAACGACATCAACGCCGAAATCTCTCTTGAGCTTGGAAACAGCGGCATCAAGGTGAACGCTGCCGAGGGTGGTAAGTATCATTTCCATAGTATCGGGGTCCTGAGTGTATTTCAGGGACATATCCTCTTCAAGGAGTCTTGCTATAGCGCCCGATATCTTGCTTTCGTCCTTCTGTGCGGCAGCCTTGACAGCTACGCGGTAGGTAGGTACGGGGAATGCGGGGCGTTCAAAGGATACTACTCTTGATGCGTCGCAGAGAGTATCGCCTGTATTTGCGGTGAGCTTTACAGCAGCACAGATATCGCCGCAGCCTACTTCGTTTGTTTCTATCTGTTTTTTACCGATAAGGAAGTACAGTTTACCTATCTTTTCAGCAGCGCCCGTAGCGGCATTGACTACCTCGGAGTTGCTCTTCAGAGTGCCTGACTGTACTCTTATATAGGACATCTTGCCCACGAACGGGTCGGCAACAGTCTTGAATATATTTGCTGTAAGGGGTTCTGAGGGGTCGCAGGTTATCTTGACGTCATTGCCGTTTGCGTCAACAGCAGGCTTGTCTTCCTTTTCTGCGGGTGCGGGGAGAAGAAGGGTTATCTCCTTCATCAGCATATCTATACCCTCAAGAGTAGATGCGGAAACGCATACTACGGGAGTGATAAGTCCCTGATTAAGACCGTTGTGGATACCGTCAACGAGTTCTTCCTGAGTAAAGCTCTCACCGGAGAAGAATTTTTCCATAAGTTCCTCGTCGGTCTCGGCAACTGCCTCGGAAATAGCTTCGATAAGACCGTCGATGCGGTATTCCATTTTCTCGGATACCTCAGCGGTAGGCATATCTGTTTCAACAGCCTTGCCGTCAACGTATTTATAGGCCTTCATCTCGATAAGGTTGACATAGGATACTATCTTTCTGTCAGCGATAACGGGAACAACAACGGGGCACACCGAGGGACCGAATTCGGTCTTGAGTTCGGTGAACACGTTGCCGAAGTTTGCGTTTTCGTCATCAAGCTTGGTAACGACGAACATTGTGGGCTTGCCCATTTTCTGAGCGTAGTTATAAGCCTTATGTGTGCCGACCTTAACGCCCGATTTGCCTGATACGGTTATCATGCAGCAGCCGCAGGCGGAGATGCCTTCCACCATAGACTGTTCAAAATCGAACAAGCCCGGAGTGTCGAGCAGATTGACTTTAAAGCCGTCGCGCTCATAGCAGGAAAGTGATGTATATACCGAGCATTTGCGTGCTATCTCATCGGCATTGTAGTCTGATACGGTATTTCCGTCAAGCACCTTGCCGAGGCGGTCGGTAACACCTGCACTGAACAGCAGAGCTTCGGTCAGGGTAGTCTTACCGGAGCCTGCGTGGCCCGCAATAGCAATATTTTTGATCTTAGTGTTGTCGTAGCTTTTCAAAACGATTCGCTCCTTACATTTAATGGATTCTACAGTTAAAAAAGGGTTCTTACAGTTTCATATATAATCATTAAAAATTATGGAAATTGTCGATTTACCTAAAAAATACTAACCGTATGAAACTATTATATAACATTTTTGCCTAAATGTCAAGAAGTTTTTTACAAAAAATTTGTGTTTCTGTGAAATAATATGTCTTAAAAGATGTTTCCGAAATAAGCGGATACTAACGCAAAACCGCCTGAATATTAGCAAATACGCACTTTTTGGCGGGTAGTTAGCGTTAGTTAACTGTTTGTTAATAATTTATTGTTTGTTGTTAAAGTTTATGTAACATTTAGAGCGGCGCTATTGTAAAATCAGCAATATTCTGATATAATTAAATTGCGGGAGACGAAGGGCTCCCAATGATCCATGACAAATATAAAGGAGGATAATACTATGGCTTATAAGATCTCTGACGATTGCATCAGCTGCGGCGCTTGCGCTGATCAGTGCCCTGTAAACGCTATCTCTGAGGGAGACGGCAAGTACGTTATAGATGCTTCTGCTTGCATCGACTGCGGTTCCTGCGCAGGTGTCTGTCCTGTAGGTGCTCCTGCTGCTGAATAATGCATTAGGAAAACGAAAAACACAATGCCGCTGAGTATTTTGCTCGGCGGCATTTTTTGTATATATGCAAGACAAAAGGGCCGATGATATTTCATCAGCCCTCTTTAGTTCGGATGCTCTTAAAAACACCGAATTTTTAAGAAAATCCGAAGATATAACCGGAAGAACTATTGCCCTCCCTGATTGACTTATTTTGTGCCGTCGCTTTTCAGGAACTCCATAAATGCCGTCTTCTTTTTTAGAACGTGCAATATGATAACTCCGATGACGGAAATACACACAAATTCACCCAGCGCCACAAGACCCATTGACATAAACAGCGGCTTGCCTGCGGAGTACCTGAGTACAAGACCGACAGAGACCGACTTTAGCACAACGGGAAAAAGGGAAGCGGTGAAAAGGTTGAGTTTGTTTCTCAAAAGATAGATACAGAGTCCTGCGATAAGGGTCGCAGAAGTTCCGACTATAACGTCAGCGGCACCGAGAGGTCCGAGCACGTTTGCGATAAAG
>CADBTD010000226.1 GCA_902797535.1 uncultured Ruminococcus sp.
AAAAAAACTATTGACAAAGGCTTGAAGATATGATATAATATTATTCGTTGATATGTCTCTGTAGCTCAGGGGATAGAGCATTCGCCTCCTAAGCGAAGGGTCGGACGTTCGAATCGTCTCAGGGACGTGGGAATGAAGTATGACAGATGCTTCGTTCATTAAAAGGAGGGCTTTTGGCTCTCCTTTTTGTGTTATAGCCGCACTATGAAAATTACATCAGACATGAAAAAGCGGAGGGCGCAGTACCCTCCGCTTTCGTGTTTTATGCGTGAAGCTCTTTTTTCGGAAGCCGCATCACATATATAAGATACAGGGCGGTGACCGCCAGCTGTATGCCTACGCACAGCAGTACTGCCTTGTTTTCACCGAATCTGTCAATTAGCCTGTCCGCAGTCGTAAAGGCGGTCATGCAGTTGTTGAATGAGTGAAACACTATGCAGGGGATAATGCTTTGCGTCCGCAGGAATATGAACACCAGCAGAAATCCTGCCGCCACAGCGTAGATGACCTGAATGGTGCTGCCGAAAATGTCGCTGCCGTTCAAAAGATTGACAAAATGCCCTATCCCGAAGGTGAGCGAGGATATCACCACACCTCGGGTCAGATCCCGCTTTGCTATCCCCCTGAATAAAAATCCGCGGAATATCACCTCTTCTATGAATCCCACAAATATCATCATGACCGTGCGGAGTATTGAAACGGTCACCCCGTATTCCATGCCCATGCCGAAAAACGCCCCGCACCCGCCGATAAGCAGCAGGGGAATGTAAAACAGCATTTTCGCCGCAGATACCTCGGGCTTTTTCAACCCTGTATACCCCGAAAGCCCGTTCTTTCCTATGAATACCGCCAGACCGACCGCCATAGCCGCACAGAATATCATCTCTGCGATAAATTCCGTACCGACCGCCGCCGATATCCTCTGCATAACGCTGCTGCCCACTACATAAATGACTATCAGCACCACCGCAAAGGTCACTTCATTCTTTTTGAAAAGCTTCATACTTCTCACCCTTTCATAGCCGCCAGAGCACCGTTAAACGCCCTTGACAGCATTTTCTCAAAATGCGCCCTGTCATATTCTATCGAATTGTTCGCTATCAGACTTGCAAAGCCGTGCACACATATGAACATCACCTCAAATGCCTCACGCGCCTGCGCTTCTGTGATGCCCGCCGCCTCGCACAGCGGCGCTATAACGGGCGCAAGTGCTTCGTCGTTCATCATTTCGGTAAAGCTTATATTCTTAAAGCTGTCCGACTGAAAAAGAAAACGGAACAAATGCTTTTCCTCTGCCGCAAACTGCACATACCTCAGCCCTATCGACAAAAAAGGGTTTTCCGCGCTTTTGTCGGGCGCAGTGATGTACGCCGTGTGTATCTCGTTTGCGGCGGCATATACTGCGGCTTTCAGGTCCGTCACCGCCTTGAAATGGTACATCACAGGCTGCGTCGAACACTCAAGCAGGGCAGCCACCCTGCGCACGTTAAGGCTTTCTGCACCCTCTGTTCTTACGATGCTTACCCCTGCCTCGATTATCATTTCCTTTGTTATCTTTGCTTTCGGCGGCATGATGATCCTCCTTTTAGTGAAACGTTCGTTATATAACACTTGTATTATAACATATGTTATAATAAATGTCAATACCCTTTCAAAAAAATTTTTTCCCCACCCCCCCTTGACAAACCCGCTGCCATCGGTTATAATATGCTTGTTGCGCAACACTTTGATAAATTAATTTTACGGAAAGGACGGTGGATCAAATGAAAAAAACATATTGTCACGATACAAACAGAACAGAATATATCTACAGGAAGATCTGCCGGTGCATACAGCGCTGACGGCAAAGCCGTTCGGTGCCTTGTGAAATATGATACATTCGGCGTGTTTCCCTGCGGAAGCACGCCCTTTTTATATCCTCGCACCGCAGTTGTACGGAGGAAAAATGATAACACATAACATTGACGGCATTCCATTCAAAATGAAAAAAAGCCATGACTTCGGCTTTCTTTCGGCATACGGCAGGGTGTTCAGCGTCTTTGACGATCAGGATTCGGGGAACATATGCTTCGGCATCGACAGCCCCGAAGGCAGGCTGTTCCTGAAATTCGCAGGGGCATACACCGCAGAGTATAACGGCGACCCCGCCGAAGCGGTAAAGCGCCTTAAAGCTGCGGCACCCGTATATGAGGCACTCAGGCACCCGCTGCTGATATCTCTGCGTGAAGCCATTGATATCGGCGGCGGATACGCCCTTGTTTTCGACTGGGCTGACGGCGAATGCATGGGCAGGATGTATGAGGCCTCGCACCGCAGGATAATGTCACTGCCGGCAGCCGAAAAGCTTTGCATATTCGCCGATATCATCTCGTTCATGAAGCATACCGCCGCAAAGGGCTATACCGCCGTTGACTTCTACGACGGCAGTATCATGTACGACACGGCGGCTGAAAAGACCGTGATATGCGACATCGACTTTTTCAGAAAACAGCCCGCAGTCAACGATATGGGACGTATGTGGGGCAGTCAGCGGTTCATGTCCCCCGAGGAATACACTAAGGGCGCTGCCCTTGATGAGGTGACAAATGTATTCACTCTCGGGCAGATGGGCTTTTCTCTGTTTACCGACAGCGATACCGCCCCCGCGGCATTTCCGCTCAGCATGGACTGCTATCGGGTGCTTTCAAAGGCGATAAACCCCGACAGAAACGAAAGATACCGCAGTATCGCCGGATTTGAGAAAGACTGGCAGAATGCGTTACAGACAAAGACAAAAGGAGAACATATATGATAGAATTAAGAGGAAGATACGGCACTGCCCGTGTATTCACCGATATCATCGATGAAAAGGCAGTTGCACAGATAATAGCACTTCTCAATCAGTCTATGGCTGAGGGTCAGAAGATAAGGATAATGCCCGACGTACACGCAGGCGCGGGCTGCACCATAGGCACTACCATGACTATAACCGACAAGGTCGTGCCGAATCTGGTGGGAGTGGATATAGGCTGCGGTATGGAAACGGTGAAGCTGCGTGAAAAGCACATCGAGGTTCAGAAGCTTGACAAGCTGATATACGAAAAGATACCCTCAGGCTTCGGCATCAGAAAGAAGCCCCACAGATACATAGGCGAGACAGACCTGTCACAGCTGTACTGCTTTGATAAGATAAACGCCGACAGGGCAGAGCTTAGTCTCGGAACTCTCGGCGGAGGAAATCACTTCATCGAGGCGGACAAGGGCGAGGACGGCAGCATATATATCGTTATACACTCGGGATCGCGTCATCTCGGCGTTGAAACAGCCTCCTACTATCAGAAAGAGGCGTACAGACGTCTTAACGGCAGCGCAATGAAGGACGTAGACGAGCTGGTCGAGCGTCTGAAAAGAGAAGGAAAGGACAGGCAGATCGAGTCTGCGATAAAGGCGCTGAAAAATACAAAGCATACCGATATCCCGAAGGAACTTGCTTACTGCGAGGGCGACCTTTTCGAGATGTATATCCACGATATGAAGATAGTGCAACAGTTCGCCATGCTGAACCGCAAGGCTATGATGAACGAGATCATAAAGGGCATGGGACTGCACATTGACGAGCAGTTCACCACTATACACAACTATATCGACACCGACAGCATGATACTCCGCAAGGGCGCTGTATCCGCAAAGGCAGGGGAGAAGCTGCTGATACCCATAAATATGCGGGACGGCAGCCTTATCTGCATCGGAAAGGGCGACCCCGACTGGAATTGCTCTGCGCCCCACGGTGCGGGCAGACTTATGTCACGCTCCGAGGCAAAGCAGAGCTTTACCGTGTCCGAGTTCAAAAAGCAGATGTCGGGCATTTACACCACCTCGGTAAGCTCGGCCACCCTTGACGAGTGCCCCATGGCGTATAAAAGCCTGACGAATATCACAGACAATATCGGTGATACCGCCGACATCGCCGAGGTGATAAAGCCCATATACAACTTCAAGGCGGGTGAGGAAAATGAAAGACGCAGGTAAAAAGTTCATTCCCTATGAAAAGCTCAGCAAGCGTGAAAAGCGTAAGGCAGACCTTATGCAGCGGGGCACATGGTACGGCGTAGACCCCGTGACAAAAAGGGTCGAAAGCGGCAAGCGCTACAAACGCCATGAAAAGCACAGAAACGGCTTTGACACAGAGCAGTAAAACGCTGTGCCCGCATAACGCAAATGCCGATATACTGCGGCTTTATGCTAAATTATACAGTTATATACAAATTATTCATATTCTGATGTTATAATATCTTTGTACTGTATCCGGGCATGGGTACCGGAACGGTAACTTTATATGAAATGGGTGAATGCCATGAAAAACACAGCAGCTACCCTTTTACGGCAGAAGCAATCGCATGAAAAGATAACGATGCTTACCGCCTATGACTACACCACAGCACATATCATAGATGAGTGCGGGGTAAACTCCATACTTATCGGTGACTCGCTGGGAATGGTCATGTTAGGGTATGAAAACACACTTCCCGTTACCATGGAGGACATGATACACCATACCGCCGCAGTTTCAAGGGGCGCAAAAAACGCCTTTATCGTAGCGGATATGCCTTTCATGTCTTACCAGACGAGCGTTTATGACGCAGTGGTCAACGCAGGCAGACTCGTCAAAGAGGGCGGCGCACACGCCGTCAAGCTCGAGGGCGGCGCTGCGGTATGCGAGCAGATAAAGGCTATAGTCGATTCCTCCATACCCGTTGTCGCACATCTCGGACTTACACCTCAGTCGGTAAACGCTTTCGGCGGCTTTAAGGTACAGGGCAAGGGCTATGACCGCGCCAAGCAGATACTTGAAGACGCCCTGAAGATACAGGACGCAGGTGCCTGTGCGGTAGTGCTTGAATGTGTGCCTGCCGAGCTTGCAAAGCTCATCACCGAAAAGCTCACGATACCTACGATAGGCATAGGTGCGGGCGCTGACTGCGACGGTCAGGTGCTCGTGTATCAGGATATGCTCGGACTTACAGCAGGTCATGTGCCGAAGTTCGCAAAACGCTTTGCCGAGGTCGGCGCACTTATGCGTGAGGGCATAACCGCCTACATCAGCGAAACACAGTCGGGGACTTTCCCCGCACAGGAACATACCTATGCCCTTGAAGACGGCGTTATCGAAAGACTGAGAGAGGAAGAGTGAGCAGAATGAAGATAGTTAAAACAGTAGCGGAAGTAAGAGAACAGGTGAAAGCATGGCGCAAAGAGGGTCTTACCGTAGGCCTTGTGCCTACTATGGGTTACCTTCATGAGGGTCATGCGTCACTTATAGATAAGTCCCACGAACAGAACGACCGCACAGTCGTTTCCGATTTCGTGAACCCCATGCAGTTCGGCCCCGCCGAGGACCTTGAAAGCTACCCCCGTGATATAGAACATGACGCGGCGCTCGTTGAGGCACACGGCGGTGACCTTATCTTCAACCCCGACCCCGAAGAGATGTATCACGAAGGCTTTTCCTCCTTTGTTGATATGACCGTACTCACCGAAGAGCTCTGCGGTCTGAGCCGCCCCGTTCATTTCAGAGGCGTGTGCACCGTTGTGTCAAAGCTTTTCAATATCGTTACCCCCGACAGGGCATACTTCGGCAAAAAGGACGCACAGCAGCTTGCCGTTATCCGCCATATGGCAGATGACC
Source organism: uncultured Ruminococcus sp. (assembly GCA_902797535.1). Taxonomy (GTDB): domain Bacteria; phylum Bacillota; class Clostridia; order Oscillospirales; family Ruminococcaceae; genus YE71. Next base: position 5,666 of record CADBTD010000226.1, read on the forward strand.
TCAATATGCCCCTCGAGATAATAGGCTGCCCTATAGTAAGAGAAGCCGACGGCCTTGCAAAAAGCTCAAGAAATACCTACCTCAGCCCCGATGAGCGCAAAGCCGCACTCGTGCTGTCAAAGGCGATAAAGCTCGGCAGCGACCTGGTAAAGGGCGGCGAAACAGATGTTAAAAAGATAACCGATGAGATGAAGTCGCTCATATCCGCCGAACCCCTCGCAAGGATAGACTACGTCAAGATAGTCGATGCGGCAACTATGCAGCAGATACCCGTCATAGACCGACCCTCACTCTGCGCTATAGCAGTATTTATCGGCAAGACAAGACTTATAGACAACTTCTTTACAGAAGACGTATGAGCAAGGGATAAGGAGAGTATAAATTGACGATATCAGCACTTAAAAGCAAGATACACCGTGCCGTTATTACTCAGGCAGAGCTTGATTACATAGGAAGCGTAACTATTGACGAAGACCTTATGGACGCCGCAGGACTTTATGAGTATGAGCACGTTCATATAGTAAATGTAAACAGCGGCAGCCGCATAGAGACCTATGTCATAGCAGGCGAGCGGGGAAGCGGAGTCATCTGCCTTAACGGCGCAGCGGCAAGGTCTGGTCAGCGCGGCGACAGCGTGATAATAATGTCCTATGCCGATATGACCCCCGACGAGCTGAAAAATGCCCCTCCGAGGGTGGTGTTCGTTGACGAAAACAACCGCCCCGTAAGGATAACACGCTATGAGGCACACGGACGACTGGAGGACTTGAAATGATCCTTGCTGTAGATATAGGCAACTCGAATATAGTTATAGGCTGCTTTGACAAACATGAGATAATGTTCGTCGAAAGACTCAGCACCAATCAGCAGTCAACTCAGATGGAATACACCGTCATGATAAAGAATATCCTTGAGCTCAACGGCCTCGGCGGAGAGCATATCGACGGCGGTATAATATCATCTGTTGTTCCTCCTCTCACCGAGATAGTCAAAAGCGCTATGGAACGCCTCGGCTGCGGTGATGTGCTCGTGGTCGGCCCGGGCATAAAAACAGGCTTGCGCATACTTCTTGACAACCCCGCACAGCTTGGCAGCGACAGGGTGGCAGATGCAGTTGCGGCAGTTAATTTCTACCCTACACCGCTCATACTCATTGATATGGGCACAGCAACCACCATTTCGGTGATAGATAAAGAGAAAAACTTTCTCGGAGGTCTTATTATCCCGGGACTCAGAGTGTCCCTTGACTCACTTACCAACCGCACTTCACAGCTCCCGAAGATAAGCCTTGTTCCCGCAAAAAGGGTCATCGGCACTAACACCATAGACTGCATGAAGAGCGGTATAATCCACTCCACAGCGTCAAGTATCGACGGCGTTATCGAGCGCATAGAGGAAGAACTGGGCGAAAGCTGTACAGTAGTGTCTACAGGCGGCCTTGCAAATGTGGTCATACCCTACTGCAAACGCAGCATAAAGCTTGATGAGACCCTGCTTCTGAAAGGTCTTCGCATCATCTACGAAAAGAATGCGCCTCAGACCGACGCAAAATAAATAAAAACAAAGCCGGAGGAAACCTTATATTTCCTTCGGCTTTTTGCATTATTACATTACAAAGTTTTTCTTGAAATCCTCGATGTCCCTGCCCTTGCGGTATACCGAAAGCGCATAGTACTTCTTTCTGTTTTCATAGCCCGATGAACGTACACGGGGATTGAATTCCCACAGCGCCCAGTGTGTGTCCTCTTCGTCGGGTTCCTTGAAATGTCCCATCAGCCAGAGAGTGTACTTCGGAAAATCCTCCTTGATGTACTCCTCATAGCACTTTTTGTCGCACATGACTACGGGTCTGCGCCCGTATTCCTCTTCCAGACGGTCGAGAAACGCCTTTAGATTTTCCCGGACCTTTTCCCTGTCCTTCATGTGGATATAGTATACGCCGTACCGCGCTATCCGCACCATGGGACGAAGGTTTCCCTGCTGGTCGCCCACCGTCTCGATGAAATTCTCCGCCTGCTGCTTTCCGTCCGAATGAAAATCGAACTCGTGGTAGTACCCTGCGAGCAGTCTGGTCTTTTTCACAGCCTTCCTGCTTGCGGCATACTGCTCGTCCACATAGGATGTCCCCCTTGTGGCCCGTATATACGCAAAGCTGATGGTCTGTGTGCTCATGTTTTTCCAGTCCACCTCGCCGAGACTTGAGTCTATCACTGCGCCCCGCACAGGATAGTCACGCTTTCTCGGCTCGTTGAACCAGAGCTGACCTCTGTAGTACAGAAATCCCAGATTGACGAATATCACCAGTATACAGAACACAAATGTCCGTATCATAGCCTTTTTCAGCTTGGGATGCTTTTTGAAAAACGAAGGCTCCGATGCATAGCGTATCTCGGGCTGAGGCGCATATGCCTCACGGGCAGGGGGCGGATACCCGTATCCGTCATACTGCTGTTCGGGTCTGTATTGCTGCTCGGGTCTGTAAGGTCTTTCGCCGTACTGCGGCTGACCGTCACGATAGCTTTCTCCGGGACGGTACTGCGGTTCACGGTACTGCTGCGGATAGGGTCTGCGTGTACGGGGTCCGCCCGCACCTTCGCCGGGACGTACAGGCCTTGTCCGCAGGGGAGTGCCGTCCTGCCTGCGCTGTCCGTTCTGTCCGGGTCTTATGACAGGGCTCCCGTCAAAAGTGTTCTGCTCATATCGCCGGGGGTCTTTCTTTCTTGCGGCGGCGCTTTTTTTAGGTATCTTGTCTTTTTTGCTGCTCATTTCTTAGCTCCGTATGCCTCAGGGCGCAGATGCCTGCGTACTGATATAATCGTTCTTCCATTCGTCAGAGCTTTTGATCAGGTCGTCGAAGTTGTAGCTGTCAAGCTGCTGTATGACCGAACGGGTTATCTCACCGAATGCCTTCTGATGACAGCATACGCCGTCAGCGCCCCTGCTGCATTCGCAGTCGGGCGAAAGGCACCTTGAGAAATAATATGTTCCCTCAATGGCTTCTATCACCATTCTGAGAGTAATGTCTTTTGGCTCGCATTTCAGCTGATATCCGCCCTGACTGCCCTTATAGGACTTTACCAGATCGGCCGCTACGAGCTTTCTTAATATCTTCAGGGCAAATCTCAGCGTGACGCAGGTGCGCTCAGACAATGTTCCTGCATCGATCCTGCCTCTGTCAAGACAGAGCGCTGATACTATCCTTACAGCATAATCCGCTTCCAGTGTTATATACATAAGAAAACAACTGCCTTTCGCTGTTTAGTCGAGATAATCTCTTACCTTGTTGCTCCTGTTGGGGTGACGCAGCTTTCTTAAAGCCTTGGCTTCTATCTGTCTGATCCTCTCACGGGTGACCTTGAACTGCTGACCTACTTCTTCCAGTGTGCGTGAACGTCCGTCTATAAGACCGAATCTTAATCTCAGGACCATTTCTTCACGCTCTGTAAGAGTAGAAAGCACCTGGTTTATCTGCTCCTTGAGAGCTACCTGTGAAGCTGCCTCCTGGGGCGCAAGTGCGTCCTCGTCGGGGATGAAGTCGCCTAAGTGGCTGTCCTCCTCCTCACCGATAGGTGTTTCGAGAGATACAGGGTCCTGCGCTATTCGCATTATCTCTCTGACACGCTCAACAGGCATATCAAGATACTGTGCGATATCCTCGGGCGAGGGGTCATGGCCGTTCTGGTGAAGCAGCTGGCTCGAAGCCTTCTTTACCTTTGTTATGGTCTCCACCATGTGAACGGGTATACGGATGGTCCTTGCCTGATCGGCTATAGCACGGGTGATGGCCTGTCTTATCCACCATGTAGCATATGTCGAGAACTTGAATCCCTTGGTATAGTCGTACTTTTCCACAGCCTTGATAAGACCCATGTTGCCTTCCTGTATAAGGTCAAGGAAACTCATTCCTCTTCCCACATACTTCTTTGCAATGGATACGACCAGACGCAGATTTGCCTCGGCAAGACGCTTTCTTGCCTTTGCAGCCTCGGCCTCGTTGCCGCCCGACATCTTCTCTGCAAGCTGTATCTCCTCTTCGGGGGTGAGCAGGGGAACTCGTCCTATTTCCTTGAGGTATATCTTTACAGGGTCATCTATGGCGATACCGTCGGTTGAAAGTCCGATGTCTATATCCTCGGGAGCTATCTCCTCCTCGGGGTTTATGAGCATGAGCTGCTCGTCATCGGGCATTATGTCGTCTATTATCTCAATGTGGAACTGCTCGCAGGTCTCATAGAACTGGTCTATCTGCTCAACATCATAGTCCAGCTTTTCAAGAGCGTCGTTTATCTCCTTTGTGGTGAGCTTTCCTTTGCTCTTGCCCTGCTCGATAAGGTTCTCCATTATGTTTTTCTTGTCCATATACCGTATACCTCCGTGAATTTTTTACACACCCGATGTCCGGGCTGTGACATTTATTTATGTTTTTGCTCTTTGATATAAGCGGCAAGCTCGTCGTCAGTCATTTCAGCGCCCTTTTTCGGGGGCTTGTAGTTTAACAGGAGCTGCACACAATCGTCCGCCGCTTCCATGTCTATACCCTCGTCCCTTGCACGCTGCAGTATCGTGAATATCCTGCTCATCTCGTCGCCGCTGAATACTTCGTTCATCTGCCCCGTTGACCGGTCTTCGCCGTTTTTCATGCGCTCGGTGATGTACTCGTACACACGCCTGTTGAACTGCGTCACGAACTTGTCGGGTGTCAGCTGTTCAAGCCTCGGCAGATAGTCGGGGTTTGCATACAGATAGCTGATGATGTATTCCTCTGCGGTAGCCTCAGCAAAGTGAGCACGCTTTTCGGTGTTCACGCTGTCACGCCTGTCCTCGAATCTCAGCTCACGCTGACGCTCCTGCTTTTTGTCAAAGCGCCGCCTGCGGCTTATGGCGCTGTTTACCTCTGCGTCGAATACATTGAAAGAAACGCCTATCTGCTCGGCTGCCTTGTGCCCGTAGATATCTCGCTCCACCGCTGACGGCAGCGCCGAGATTATCTTCACCGCAGCATCCTTGAATGCCAGCTTTCCCGTATCCGTGTTCATGTCCGACTGCGCCGCAGCCATTTTCAGCTTGTAGTCAACAGCGCCGTCAGCGCCGCTTATCAGCACGCCGAATGCCGCCGCTCCGAACTTCCGTATGTACTCATCGGGGTCCTTTGCCCCCTTCATCTGCAATACGGTAGTCTTCAGACCCGCCTGCGAAAGTATCGTTATCGCCCGCTGCGTAGCCTTCTGTCCCGCCTCGTCTGAGTCGTAGCATATCACCGCTTCGTCCGCATATGTCGATATCAGCTTCGCCTGCTCCGGGGTCAGAGCCGTTCCGCAGCTCGCCACGGCATTCTCAAATCCCGCCTCGTTGAGCGATACCACATCAAGGTTTCCCTCGCACAGAAGTATCTTCCTCTCCTTCACGGCGGCATTCTTCGCAAAGTTCATGGAAAACAGGAACTTTGCCTTGTTGTAGATAAGACTGTCGGGGGAGTTTATATATTTTCTCTTGTCATCACCGAGAGTTCTTCCGCCGAAACCGAGTATGTGTCCCGTCAGGTCTATGAACGGGAACATGGCACGGTTCACGAAAAAATCAAAGGTGTGCTTCGTATTGTTCTTTGATGATGATATGAGGCGTGCGTCAAGAAGCTCCTGCTCCGTGTATCCCAGCCCCATCATGTGCGTTTTCAGCGCCGACCAGCTGTTGGGCGCAAACCCCATGCCGTAGCGCTTTATAGTTTCGGGCTTCAGCCCTCTCGTCTTCATGAGATAGCTCACACATACCCTGCCTTCGGGCGTTGAGAGCTGCCTGTAGAAAAACTTCGCAGCGTCACGGTTTATCTCGTAGAGCCGCTTGCGCTTTTCTATAGTGCCCGACTGCTGCCTGCCGTAACTGTCAGCAGGCATTTCTATGTTCGCCCTTTCTGCCAGCAGCTTTACCGCTTCAAGGTACTCCAGATTGTTGTACTTCATGGTAAAGGTTATGACATCTCCGCCTGCACCGCATCCGAAGCAGTGGAAGAAATCCCTGTCGGGGTGTATGTAGCAGGAGGGCGTTTTTTCATTGTGGAACGGGCAAAGACAAACGTAATCCCTGCCGGACCTTTTCATGCTCACGTGCTCGCCCATCACCTCGGCGATAGGGTTCGCAGATTTGAGCCTTTCGATAAAATCAGCAGGAAATGCCATTGTCTCACCTCTTGTTCACCTCATGTGCCATGCACTCGGCACAAATATGTTTATGTAGCTGTCAACGGCGTACTTGTCGCTCATTCCCGCGATATAGTCACAGGCTGCGGTCTCTGCGCCGTATTCCTCCGCAAGCCGTCTGTAAAGCGCCGGCATACGGGAGGGGTCCGAAACATAATACCTGAACATACCGCTGAGCATATCAAAGGTCTTTTCCTCCTCAGATTTGCATTTCGGATTGCGGTATACGTTCGCAAACATGAATTTTCTCAGCTCACTGTAGGCCTTGTCTATGTCCTCCGAAAGCTCCATCCTTGCAGGCCCGTTGTTCACAAGGTCAGTTACCAGCGTGGTTATCCTTTCCGATTTTGAATGTCCGAGCACATCGGTTATCTCACGGGGGATATCCTCTTCACGGAGTATATTCGCACGGATAGCGTCGTCTATGTCGTGGTTGAGATAGGCTATCACATCGGCATACCTTACCACACAGCCTTCTTTTGTTTCGGCTATCATGTTGGTGTGACGCAGTATGCCGTCACGCACCTCATAGGTAAGGTTCAGTCCCTTGCCGTCATTCTCTATAAGGCTCACTACTCTTACACCCTGCTCATAGTGCTTGAATCCACCGGGTTTCAGCTGGTCGAGCACCCTTTCTCCCGCGTGCCCGAAAGGCGTGTGCCCCAGGTCATGCCCCATGGCGATAGCCTCGGTCAGGTCTTCGTTCAGACGCATGGCTCTTGCTATCGTCCTTGCTATCTGACCTACCTCCAGCGTGTGCGTCAGCCGCGTGCGGTAATGGTCACCCTCGGGTGTCAGGAATACCTGCGTTTTCAGCTTCAGCCTTCTGAAAGAATTGCAGTGTATGATCTTGTCACGGTCACGCTGAAATTCTGTCCTGAGATCGCACAGCGGTGCAGGGCGTTCACGCCCCTTTGTCTGTGATGACAGGCAGGCGTACTCGCAGAGCAGATCTTTCTCAAATTCCTCATATCGTTCTCTTGCCGTCATTTTCAGCCTCTCTTTCTAAGGTGCGGAAATATGCGTTCTATTTTATTATACAATTTTAATCGACGAATAACCTTTTTTTATTTTTGAAATTTTCGGAAATTCGTCATATTTTACAAAATTTTAAGCCAGGTCCTCAAAGATATCGGGCGTTTCTTCCAATACAACTTTCCCGTTTGAAGCGTCCGTCAGCTTAGCCCTGAAAGCCTCCGCCGACTCGGACCTTACTATCACCGTAAGCGTCACACTGTCGGTAAAATCCTCCGACAGCTTTTTTGCCCCGAATTCCGGCAGTATATAGTCTATCTTCCCGTAAAGGTCATACCCGCAGGATATCACGAACCTTGAACAGCGGCATATCTCCATTATGCGCGCATTCTCAACAGCATTCTTGCACGCCCCGGAGTACGCTCTCGCAAGGCCGCCCGTCCCGAGAAGTATCCCGCCGAAATACCTCGTCACCACTACGCATACGTCTGTGAGTCCCTCACCCTTCAGCACCTCGAGCACAGGCACTCCGCCCGT
>CADBTD010000227.1 GCA_902797535.1 uncultured Ruminococcus sp.
GATCCTTTAAAATAATATGTGGAAAAGAGCAGACCGCAAAGTCTGCTCTTTTGGCTTTTACAGCTTGTTTTCACGGCCTGTCAGCATCAGCTCGGCCTCATCGCACCAGGCGATATACGCCTCATATGTCCTTACTCCGAACCTCACCGTCATCAGATAGTGCATATGCGACCTGTCCTCAAAATCCTCCTCGGGCGCTTCACTCAGCACCCTTTCATACAGCTTCAGCTCCTCAAGCCTCTGCTCCGTTTTCATGCGGAATCTCTCGATGTGCCTGAGCGCATTCAGGGTTCCGCCCTCGCTTCCGAAGAATATCTTCAGCAGAGTCTCATACCTTATCTCGTCCTTTTCCGCAGGCTCGCTCAGCCATTCCTTCAGCTTTTCCCTGCCCTTGTCGGTTATGCGGAATCGCTGCTTTGCACGCACGCCCTCCTCAACACCGCAGCTTTCCGTGTAGCCGCCCTCCGCAAGGGCTCTCAGCGTCGGATAGATGCTGCCGTAGCTCGCCCCCCAGAAATACCCGAGACTTGCGTCCATGCGCTTTTTTATCTCGTATCCCGTCAGCTCCTCGTGACTCAAAAGCCCCAGTATAACGCTGTCCAGCTTCTTTTCATTTGCCATTTTTATCCTTCCTTTCAGTTGATCTTTCAGCCTTTACCATGCCGTATCCAAGCACCTTTTTCGGACATCCCTCAATGCACTCTCCGCACTGTATGCACTCAAGACTCTTCACCGAGCCATGCCCGATCTCTTCCATAACATCTATGCTCATGGGACAGTTTTTCGAGCATTTTCCGCAGGACACACAGCCGTCATTCTTCACCGCCACAGCAAGTCCCCGAAGCCCGATCTTCCTTCGCAATACCGTACCTGCTGCCATAAAAGGCGCCATCCAGCAGAAATAGTGGCAAAACGCCCTTTTTCCGCCTGTCATCGCAGGTATCACCACCAGTATGATTATCCCGTAATAGATGATATAATCCTGTATCCGCGACACGGAAATACCGTGTTCCGTCATAAAAAACGGGTCTATGCTGTCTATGCCGTTTATCACATAACAGACTGTCACCGCAGAAAGCCATACTGCCCATATCACATACTTCAGAACGTACAGTTTCCTGCGTTTTGCGGGCTTTTCGGTCACCTGTGCGGCACATTCCTGCACAGCGCCCGCAGGACACAGAAATGCGCAGAATATCCGCCCGAAAGGCACTGAAAGCACCGTCATCAGGCAGAAAAGAATGAAACTTCCGTTGACTGCCGACTGAAATGCCGCCTGAAATATCAGGTAGGGACTCATATAATAAATGGTCACGGGAAACAAGAGCATCGCTGTCAGCAGTGTGAATTTTCTGAGCTTGTGTACTGTCATTTTTGCCTCCTGTAATATATCAGACTGATAGGTCGGAATATATCAGTCTGATATACTTATATATATCAGTGTGATATATGACAATGTATCAGTCTGATCGGTGTTTATATATCAGTCTGATACATATATTATATATCAGTCTGATACATTTGTCAAGTACTTTCCACAATTTTTTCAAAATTTGACTTTGCTCCGGCTCTGTGATATAATACTAATATTCTTATATAAAAGGAGAGCTGACAAATGCCGACATTCATCACAGCACTTATCATCATACTCGGCGGCGTATCCGCAATGATAGCGTACAGCATAATGCAAAGGCGCAAAAATGACCGCTATATCCGCAGTTCCTATGGGCAGCCCCGTGATGATGCCGAGGATATCAAGGACCGTTTCGGGCTGATAGAACAGCTTTATCTCACCGAAAGCGATAATATCCCCGAGGAAGAGCTGATAGACGACATCACCTGGGACGACCTGGGTATGGACGATGTGTTTGCGGCGGCTGACCATACAGACTGCTGTGCAGGCGAACAATACCTGTATTCACGGCTGCACAGGCCTTTTGCGGCAGGTGCGGACAGTGCCGCTTTTGAGGAAAGGACGGCATTTTTTGACGGTGACGAGGAGAAGCGCTTTACGGTGAGAAAGAAGCTGAGCACTTTCGGTAAGAATGTCAGCGACTATGATATACCGCTCATCTCGCTGGGGATGAAGGCTCTGAAAATAAAGGCGGCACCTCTTGCGGCAATACTGTTCACAACGCTGACTATATCGGCGGCAGCGGCGCTGATAACGGGAAAAGCCGAGTATATCACGCTATTTGCGGCGAACTATCTGGTGAACATAGCAGTGCATTTCGTACTTAAAAGAAAGGCAGATGCCTCTGTGAAAATGGTTTTCGGCATAGGCAGGATGCTGAACACTGCCGATTCGGTCTGCAAAGCCGCACCCGAAAAAGGCATACCCGAAAAGCTGTCACCGCTTTCGGGAGCGATGCGCATTTCATCACTGCTGGAGTCAAAGACCTCGAATGACTCATCGGGAGACCCGAGTCTTTTATTTGCTTATCTGCTCGCACCATTTATGGCGGACATACTTTTAGGTGCGGTGCTGCTTTCAAAGCTGTCGGACAAAAGCAGCAAGATACTTGATATATACCGTTTTCTCGGCAGGACAGACGCTGCCATAGCGGTAGGTTCATACAGAAAAAGCCTTGGTATCTGCTGCAAAGCCGAACGCACCGGCAGTGACGGGTTCTCATTCGGCGGACTGGTGCATCCCCTGCTGAAAAA
>CADBTD010000228.1 GCA_902797535.1 uncultured Ruminococcus sp.
TCGCAGTTTATCAGCTTCTGTGCTGTGCCTGCGGTGTATACGCCCTGCGGCCTCATTCCCGCTATCCCGAGAGCGCCTCTCGGCCTTTCACGGCATCCCATGGCAAGTATCACTGCCTTGGCCTTTATCTGAGCCACACCTCTTGCACTGCTGAGTACCGTAACTGTCTTGTCGGGTGAAATATCCAGCACCATAGTGCCTGTTTCACAGGGTATGTCAAGCTCCTTTACAAGCTCCAGGTACCTGCCTGCATATTCGGGTCCCGTAAGCTCTTCTCCAAAGGTGTGCAGACCGAATCCGTTGTGTATGCACTGGTTCAGTATGCCGCCGAGCTCACGGTCACGCTCAAGTATGAGAATGCTGTCTATGCCTGCCTTTTTTGCGGCAGCGGCAGCCGCCATTCCCGCAGGACCGCCTCCGACTATGACTATGTCGTATTCACGCTGTTCAGTCATCTTCATGCACCCCCTTGCCCGATTTCGTTATCTCCTCAAGCGGCACTCCCAGCTTTTCCGAAAGCATGAGCATCGTCTTCGGCGAGCAGAATCCCGCCTGGCATCTGCCCATTCCCGCACGGGTGCGGCGCTTTACCCCGTCAAGTGTCGTCGCCCCGAGCGTTCTTCCTATTGCGTCAAGTATCTCGCCTTCGGTGACTGTCTCACAGCGGCAGACGATATTCCCGTATGCGGGGTCCTGCTTTATGAGCTCATTCTGTTCTTCACGGCTCAGCGATGCAAAATGAACTATGCCCCTGCGACCGGCTTTATAGTCGGTTTTTGGGGTGAGCGCTGTACGCTTTTTAAGAAGCTCCGCAAGCATTTCGGCTATGGCAGGTGCGCTGGTCAGCCCCGGAGATTCTATCCCCGCAGCGTCAAAGAATCCCTCGACGCAGCTTTCCTCAACTATAAAATCACCTCTGTCACCCGAAGCACGCAGTCCCGTAAATCCCGTTATCACTTTGTTGAAAGGTATGCCGTTTACCGACAGCGAGCCTTTCTGCTTTATCTCTGAAGGCCCGCTTCGCGTGGCAGCAGTGTTTTCCTTGTCGTCTATGTCCTCGGCAGTAGGTCCTGTCATTAGATTTCCGTGTACTGTGGGGGTAACGAGTATACCCTTGCTCATATCGGTGGGCAGCTGGAATATCGTATGTGACACAAGTCCCCCCGCATCCTTGTCCATAAGCAGATACTCGCCTCTTCTCGGGGTTATGGTGAATTCCTTTCCGCAGACCATTTCATGTATCCTGTCAGCGTAAACACCTGCACAGTTGAAGATGTATCTTGTTTCTATCACGCCCTTATCGGTGGTTACAGAAAACCCGTCAGACGTTTTTTCTATGGCTGTGACAGCCGTACCGAGTCTGAACTCAGTGCCGTTGTCTGCGGCGTTTTCCGCAAAGGCGAGTGTCATCTCGAACGGACATACTATCCCCGATGTGGGAGCATAAAGCGCATAGCAGACCTTCTCCGAAAGCGCGGGCTCACGCTTTCTTGCCTCGTCCCCCGTAAGTATCTCAAGCCCCCTTACACCGTTCTCTCTGCCCTTTTCAAGCAGCTTTTCAAGGCGCGGCAGCATATCCTCATCAAAGCACAGCACCATAGCGCCGTTGTTCCTGTACGCAAAATCAAGGGCCTTTGAAAGCTCGGCTATCATGGCATTCCCGCGCACATTCAGTTTCGCCTTGAGCGTGCCGGGAGTTTCGTTGAATCCTGCATGGACTATTCCGCTGTTGGCTTTGCTCGTTCCCTCACAGATATCGCTCTCACGCTCTGCAAGACAGACCGAAAGGTCATAGGCCGAAAGCGCCCATGCCGCCGCACAGCCTACGACTCCGCCGCCGATGATAAGTACGTCATACATTGTAAAACACTCCTTTGCATACATAAAATAAGGGCGGCGTACTATGGTCCGGTGCGCCGCCTCTGCAAGTTCACTTATGCCTGCGTTCGGGATAACGCTGATAGTATTTTTCTTTGTCCTCGTACATACGCTCGTCGGCTATGCGCATAGCCTGACGTATGTCAACGCTGTCCGGACAAAAGTAATCGCCTACCGCAAAGCTCACTCCCTCGCCGCTGTCCGATATCTCTTTCAGCTTTGCCACACGGCTGTTGAAAGTATCCTCAGACATATCCGGTGCGAATATCATGAATTCGTCACCGCCTGCACGGTAAAGCTCACATTCGGGGAATACCCTTTTCAGCACCTCTGCGGCATTTATCAGAAGTCTGTCGCCTGCGCCGTGACCCTCGCTGTCGTTTGTCTGCTTCAGTCCGTTAAGGTCGGCAAAAGCCACGCCCATCGTTTTTGATCCTGCGTCTGTTCCCGCAACTATCTGCGAGACCCTGTCGTTCATGGCGTTGCGGTTGCAGATACCTGTAAGCATATCTATCTTGCTCATGACCTCAAGTCGGTCGAGCAGCTGATGATTAGCTATCTCGGACGCTATGAAGAAACTCGTCAGCTCAAAGGTCTCCTTTATCCTTGCGGCGTTTCCGGTGTCGAAATTCGTGGCA
>CADBTD010000229.1 GCA_902797535.1 uncultured Ruminococcus sp.
AGCATCTTCGGGTCGCCCGAAACGTGTACGCCCTCGGCTATATCAGCCTTCAGCGGCTTGTTTTCGGCGGTGCAGTAGGTCTCAAAATGCCCTGCTGTGTCGTTTGCAAGTGCGCTGAGATCAACATCTTCAAAGGAAAAGCGCTGACTTTCACGGCTCTTTGCAAGCATCAGCATCCTGCCCAGCAGATCGCTCAGTCTGTCGGTCTGATGTATGGTGCTGCGTGTCCACTCCGTCTCGCCCGAAGTCATTTCGATGACCTCGGTGTTTGCACGGATTATCGCCAGAGGAGTTTTCAGCTCATGCCCTGCGTCGGTGATGAACTGCGCCTGCTTTTCGCTGTTTTCTATGACGGGGCGCACCACACGCCTTGACACAAGTATTATCATCATCGAGAAGACCACCAGAAGACCTGCCGATATCTCGGCTGACAGGAACGCCACACGCCTGAGGTCCTGCATGGGCACGGTGAAGTCACAGAACACCGCCAGCTTTGAGCCGTCGGCATACTCACGCATCGCCCAGCGGAAAGCCATGCCGTCGTAAAAGCCTTTCTGCTTATCCCCCTCCAGCACGTCGAGGGCATATCTCTCGGCCTCATCCGAGGATACCGAAGCTATGTGGCCTGTATCCAGCGTGACAACGCTGCCGGCGGTGTTTATCGCCGCAGTAAAATACCTTGCCATATAGCGCATCTCCCTGTCGGCACGCTCATCTCCGAAGCGCCACAGGCCATTGCCGTCATCGGGTGCCCTGTCGGGCTTGCTGTCGGGTCTGAAGTCGTCGCGGCTGTTTGCGAAGCTGCCGTCGCCTTCAAGCAGGGCTGAGAGGGTCTCATCGGTCTGTCTGACGGAGTAATAGAAATTCAGCCCGTTTATCATAAGTATCATGATGAGCTCTATCACGAAAAGCGCACTTACCGCCGCAGCAGAGAAGCGCAGGCTCAGCCGTTTAAGCATCTTCGTACTCCAGACTGTAGCCGCTTCCCCTGGAAGCCTTTATGACTACCTTGGAGCCAACTGCGGCAAGCCTTCTGCGCAGGTAGGAGATGTGTACCCACACAGCGTTTATCTCGGTGTCGCTGTCATAGCCCCATATCTTTTCCATAAAACGCTCGGTAGAGATAAGGTGCCTCGGATTTGAGATAAGGTACTCCATCATCTGATATTCCTTGTTGCCGAGCCTTACGCTGCCCCCTGTGCTCCTTAACTCGAATGCCGCACGGTCAAGAGTCAGGTCGCCGAAGGACAGTTCGTTTGACGGGGCGGTGTCCTGAGCGAGCCGCCTGGTCATAGCCCTCACTCTCGCCATAAGCTCGCTCATCGCAAAGGGCTTGGTGAGATAGTCGTCGGCACCCGCATCAAGGCCTGCCACCTTGTCCTCGAGCTGGCTCTTTGCCGTAAGCAGCAGCACAGGCATGGCGTTGCCCTTTTTTCTAAGCTCGGCAAGTGCCTCGGTGCCGCTCATGACGGGCATCATTATATCGAATATGGCGGCATCGTAATTGCCTGTCATAGCGTAGTCGAGTGCGTCACGGCCGTTGAAGACGGCGTCCACCGAATAATTATTATGCTGCAGCACCGCACACAGCGCATTCGACATTTCCTTTTCGTCCTCTGCAAGCAGTATCCTCATACAGTGACCTCCTCTGTGCAAATTGTCTGTCCGACGGACGGACGATTCTGTATTGAATATAGTTTAACATATTATCCCCGTCTTTTCAAGGGGGTACAGCCGAAAAAATATCTGCACCGAATGCAAAAAGATGCACAAAATGATATTGACAAATTTAGCGTTATATTGTATAATATTTATTAACAGAATTTTTTAATGAAAATGCAGCAATGCAGCAGAATGTATCAGAGGGACTAACAGGATCAGACACTAAGGCATCATATTACTAAGGGAGTTGGTCATATGACTAAGAAGGTACTTGCGATAGACTTCGGGGATTCCGAAGGAAGAGCTATAGTTGCGGAGCTTAAAGGCGGAAAGATAGCGCTTGAAGAGATAGAGCGCTTCAACAACACGCCTGTAACACTGATGGGCACGACCTACTGGGACGTGCTGAGACTTTTCCACCATGTAAAGAACTGTCTTCTTAAAGCAAAGCCATACGAAGTGGAAAGCGTTGCGGTGGATACATGGGGAGCTGACTTTGCTCTGCTCGACCGTGACGGCGTGCTCCAGGGAAACCCTGTACACTACCGTGACAAGCGCACTACAGGCATGGTGGACTACACCACACGCACAGAGATAGAGCGTGAAAGACTTTATGAGATAACAGGCACAGAGATAATGGAAAAGAACTCGCTTTTCCAGATAGAATCTCTGCAGCTCAATCATGACAGCCATATAGAGGGCGCTTCGGAGCTGCTTTTCATGCCCGACCTGTTCAACTACCTGCTTTCGGGAGTGGACTGCACCGAGCCTTCGATAGCGTCAACATCACAGCTTCTTGACGCACACACAAAGCAGTGGTCGTGGGAGATAATCGACGATATAGAGCTCGATACTCCCCAGCTGCCCGGGATAGTGCCCAGCGGCACCGTACTCGGCAGGCTGCTGCCCGACATATGCACCGAAATGGGCATCGAGCCAATGGACGTTATAGCAGGCTGCGGACATGACGCACAGTGCGCCGTTGCTGCTGTTCCCACCGCAGAAAAGGACTTCCTCTATGTGGTATGCGGCACATGGTCGCTGATAGGCACAGAGCTTGACGAGCCGCTGATAAACGAGGACACCCTTGCCCGCAACCTGTCAAACGAGACAGGCTTTGAGGGCAGGACTACACTGCTGAGGAACATAATCGGTCTGTGGCTGATACAGGAGAGCCGCCGTCAGTGGAAGCGTGAGGGCAGCGAGTTCACCTTTGCGGCACTGGAAAAGCTGGCAGCAGAGTCAGAGCCTCTCAAATGCTTCATAGACCCCACTGCACCCGAATTCACGGCAGCAGGCGATCTGCCCCGCCGCATAAGGGAGTACTGCGAATTCACAGGTCAGTATGTGCCTAAGACGGTAGGCGAAGTGGTGCGCTGCATCTATGACAGCATCGCCATGAAATACCGTGAGGTCAAGGCAGAGATAGAGCAGGTCACAGGAAAGAAGTATCCCACGCTGTATCTTGTGGGGGGCGGCGCTAAGGACGCAGAGCTTTGTCAGGCAGCCGCAAATGCCTGCGGTATACCCGTTACGGCAGGTCCCGCAGAGGCTACGGCTTACGGAAATGCCGCTATACAGTTCATAGCAAAGGGCGACATAGACGGACTTGACAAGGCACGAGAGGTCATCAGAGAGTCCGAGGAGCTGAAACGCTTCGAGCCCGAAAACTGCGAGCTGTGGGAGGAAGGCTTCAGGAGATTCATGGAGGTCACGGTGGAAGCCGAGGACAAGGAATAAAGCAGGGACATATCCCCTGCATAGCCAAAACAAGTAAAAAAATGCGGTTTCCCTCAGCGGGAGCCGCATATTTTTGAGGAAGAGAAACATATGTACAGACAAATGCGCGAGCTTATCGCAGAGCACTGTCACAGGATGTGGCTGCTCGGGTGGGGAGCCGCAAACGACGGGAACATCTCGGTAAAGACCGAAGACGGCATACTTGCCACAGGTACGGGCATATCAAAATACGACATGACCGCCGACGACATAGGACTTACAGACGGCTGCGGCAATATACTCTGGAAACCCCGTGAGGACTGGCGGCCTTCGTCGGAGATAAAGCTGCACCTTATGTGCTATGCCGAAAGAGAGGACGCAGGCGCAGTGGTACACGCTCATCCGCCGTTTTCGACAGCCTTTGCCTGCGCCCACAGGACGATAGACACGGGCATAATGATAGAGAGCGTGCTGGAGCTGGGCGAAGTGCCCACAGCACCCTATGCACCGCCCTCCACCGACAGTCTGCCCGATTCGGTAAGACCGTTCATCAGGGAGCACAACGCCGTGCTTCTGGCAAATCACGGAGCACTGACCGCAGGGAGCGACCTGAAAGCGGCGTTCTTCCGCATGGAGACCCTCGAACACACCGCAAAGACAGCGGTATACGCAGGACTGATAGGCGGAGCTGTGCCGCTTCCCGATGAGGAATACTCACGGCTGATACGCATGAGAGCAGGATACGGACTTGACAGGCGCTGACAGAGCACGCCGCATTTTGAAAGGAGTGGACAGGTATGGAACTGTACGAACCATACGGCATACCCGTAGCGAGCAAAGCCGAAAAGGAGAGCTTCGACAGGGCAAACACAAAAGCAATGATATTCACAAGGATGCTTAAAGACAGTGAAAAGGTAGTATTCTTCGGTGGTGCGGGAGTATCCACCGAAAGCGGCATACCCGACTTCCGTTCGGCTACGGGCGTGTACAGCCAGAAGTACGGCAACAGAAGCCCCGAGCAGATAGTCAGCAGGAGCTTCTTTGACAGCTTCCCGAGAGAGTTCTACAGCTTTTACCGTGAGAAGATGCTGTTCCTTGACGCAAAGCCGAATGCGGCGCACTTAAAGCTCGCCGAGCTTGAAAAGGCAGGCAAGGACATCACCATTGTGACCCAGAACATAGACGGGCTCCACCAGAAGGCAGGGAGCAGCAAGGTGATAGAGCTCCACGGCTCGGTGATGAGGAACCGATGCATGAAGTGCGGTCAGGAGTACAACGTGAATTTTGTGGCAAACGACCGCAACCCCGTCCCCGAGTGCAGTCTGTGCGGCGGTAAGATAAAGCCCGATGTGGTGCTTTACGAAGAGTCGCTGGACGAGAAGAACATCGAGGCGGCTGTCACTGCGATAAGCGAGTGCGATATGCTGATAGTCGCAGGGACTTCACTGGTGGTGTACCCTGCCGCAGGGTTCATCAGGTACTTCAGGGGCGCTCACAGCGTCATAATAAACCTCTCCCAAAGCGGCCACGACCAGTTCATGGATCTTGCGGTACACGAAAAAGTGGGCGAATTCCTCTCGCAGATAGATGTCTCGGAGTGTGTCGGGAAGAAAAAGAAGAGTGCAGAGTGAACTTAGGCGAAGATGTGCTCATGATATCTTGGGTCAAAGAGAGAAAGTGATACACTTTCTCTCTTTCTCTCTTTCTCTCTTTCTCTCTTGGTCACATGAAGGGACAACATAACAAACATTACCTCTTTGACTCTTTGACTCTTTGCCTCTTTACTTCTTGCTTTTTATTATTCAGTAATAATAATCTATCACAGTAAAGTGTTAAATTGATAAACAAAGGGACAAAGGGATAAAGGGATAATGTGTGTAAGAGTATCTCTACTCAAAAAAGAGCCGTCCCCCTCGGCTCCTGCCAAAACCCCAATGCGGCGCAAGCCGCATCAAACGCTCAAAGTAATGTCTTGGGAGGTAAGGGGGAGGGGTTTCCAAAAGGGGAACCCCCTTAGGAGGTAAAGCAGCC
>CADBTD010000230.1 GCA_902797535.1 uncultured Ruminococcus sp.
AAGCTGTTCTATACTGCTCATACCTGAAAGCACGCAGAGCATACCGTCAAAGCCTGCGGCAAAGCGTATCGCATAGCTTGCGGGGCTTCCTCCGTGAAGTTCATCGAGCACAGCCTTTGCGGCGGCAGGTATGTTAACAAGGTTTCCGCCCTTTACAGGCTCCATGACAAGAACGGGCTTGCCGTGTCTGCGACAGACATCATAGACCTTTTTGCTCTGCACGGCAGGGTCGTTATAGTCAAGATAGTTGAACTGTATCTGCACTACCTCTATCTCGGGATAGTCGGTAAGTATGCGCTCAAGCACATCTGCGGTATCATGGAATGATATGCCTACATGGCGTATCTTGCCTTCTGCCTTCAATTCAAAGGCTGTCTCATAGGCACGGCAGCGCTTGTACTTATCGTAGTTGCCTGCATTCTGTGCGTGCATGAGATAAAAATCAAAATAGTCAACACCGCACCATTTAAGCTGATCTTCAAAAAACGGGCGTATGTCCTCTTCCTTGTCGAAATAGCTGTCGGTCAGCTTGTCTGTCAGCAGATAAGCCTCACGAGGATAGCGGCTCGTAAGGCACGAGCGTATCGCTGTTTCGCTCTGTCCGCCGATATATCCGTGTGCGGTATCGAAATAGTTGAAGCCCTCTTCGATAAAACGGTCTATCATTTTTATAAACTGCGGCTCATCAACTATCTGCTTGCCTCCGGCACCGTCTGTCATCGGCAGTCTCATACAGCCGAATGCCAGCTTTTTCTTTACTTTGTCCATAATATCTGCGCCTCCTTCAAGAAGTCGGTAATGTAAAAACCATAGATATAATTGCCCGATATACAGGGAGCAGATCACGGATCTGCGTATCTGCATAGGCTTTATAATGAATGCATTTGCAATAATTATATCATAAAAATCAAACAAATTCAATCGTTATTCCACGATTTATATATCCTGCACAGATATTCGGACGCTGTTTTATGCCTTATGTCACTTAAAGTGTTGATTTTTTTAAGACAATGTGGTATACTTGATATGATACATCAACGAAAGGAAGTGCCCGCAAATGTCACTTACTGTCGGCATAGACCTCGGAACGACCTACTCGGCAGTCGCATATATCGACCCCGAAACCAAACAGCCCCGTGTGATAAAGAACAGCTATGGCTTTGATACTACTCCGTCGGCGCTTCTTTTCCGCCCCGACGGCAGTACAGTCATCGGCATTGACGCTAAAAATGCCGAAGCCGCAGGCGACCCGAATACCGCTTCATTTTACAAGCTGGAAATGGGAAAGCGTGACTTTTCGCTTGAATTTTTCGGGAAAAGCTACTCGGCGGCCGAGCTTTCGGGCACTTTTCTGCGTGAACTTATATCACAGGCAGAAAAAAGCATTGGCGACCGCATAGACAAGGCAGTCATAACAGTTCCCGCCTACTTTGAAAACGAGGAACGAAACGCCACCATAAAGGCAGGAGAAAGTGCAGGGCTCGATGTGCTCGGCATAATCAACGAGCCCACCGCCGCCGCTATAGCCTATGGACTCAAGGACACCGAAACTGCTCAGACCGTACTGATATATGACCTCGGCGGAGGCACCTTCGACGTTACCCTTGCGGGGATAAGCAAAAACAGCATCGAGGTCATAGGTTCTTCGGGAAAGCATTTTCTCGGCGGCAAAAACTGGGACGAGGCTATCTGCAACTGGGCCATAACAAAGTTTGAAGAGGAATACGGCACATCTCCCGCAGATGACCCCGAAAGCTTCAATCTGCTGATGGTAAAGGCCGAAAAAGCAAAGCGAATGCTGTCCTCGGCGGCATATGCGGATATATCGGTGGAGTACGGCGGCTGTTCGGGAAAGTACAGACTTACCGAAGAGGAATTCGAAGACTGCACCGATCAGCTTCTCGACATAACAAGACGCACGATAGATGAACTGCTTGCCGATACAGGCAAGTCCTGGGCGGATATAGATAATGTAGTGCTCGTGGGCGGCTCGACCCGCATGAAAATGGTACGCAGATACATCGAAAAAATGACGGGCAAACCTCCCATGAGCGGCGTTGACCCCGACCTTGCCGTAGCGCTGGGTGCGGCTATACAGGCGGCTATTGAAGAGCGCCGCAGAAATGCAGTCATCTCGATCGAGGGCGAGCGCAGGCTTACACTTGAAGGCATAGCAGGCGCTAAGCGGATAAATGATGTTATCGCACACTCGCTGGGAATGATATCCGTCAGCGCAGACGGCAGCAGATTCGTAAACGACATAATGATACGCAAAAACACTCCGCTGAGGGACGCTTCCGTGACAAAGCGGCGTGAACTTCCGGTGAGCGCCGATGAAAACAGCAACACCCTTGAACTTTATATGCTTCAGGGCGACGCTGAACAGCCCGACTGCTGTACTGCCGCAAAGCACCTGATGTTCAGCGGCATAAGCTATGTCGAAGGCGGAAAAAGCTATATAGACATCACCTACAGCTACACGAAAAACGGCATAATAGACATCACAGCCGTACAGACCGAAACAGGCAGAGCGCTTACAAG
>CADBTD010000231.1 GCA_902797535.1 uncultured Ruminococcus sp.
TATGTGCGCATATCTGAGATAATGACCGACTTTATAGAAAAACTTGACGCAGAGGGCAGGTGAACAGTATGATATTATCCGAAAAGATAACCGAGCTTCGTAAGAAAAACGGGCTTTCGCAGGAGGCTCTCGGGGAAAAGCTCGGGGTTAGCAGACAGGCGGTCTCAAAATGGGAAATGGCGCAGTCTGTACCCGATCTGAACAAGGTGATAGCTATGGCTGATGTCTTCGGCGTATCTACCGACCTTCTGCTGAAAGACGAACTTGAACTTGCCGATGCGGCAGCTTCACAGCCTTTGCCGCAGGAAAGCGCACAGCCCGAAAAGACGGTAGACCTTGCAGAGGCCAACGGATATCTTTCTGCGGCACAGCATTCGGCAAAGCAGGCGGCGGTATCAGCGGTGCTGTTCATGCTTTCGCCTGCTGCGGGGATAATGCTGCTGGCGCTTACAAAGGAAAATGAAAGGGCAGGCATGACGGGCGCGGTGATAGAAGTGCTGATACTTATAGGTGCGGCGATAATGCTTATACTCTCTCTGAACGGTCTGTCGGGATACAGGTATCTGAAAAAAGAGCCTTTTGAACTGGGTTACGGAGTTAAAGGCGCAGTGTCCGAAAGAAAAAAAGCATTTGAGAATACACGGCTGACGGGGATCATCACAGGGACTGTGCTGTTCCTTGCAAGTGTGCTGCCGCTTATGCTGTGCAGTATTTTTGCCGCAGAGAACGATGTTGTCATAGCTGCGGGCGGATGTATCATGCTTATGATGACAGCTTCGGGTGCTGCGATACTTATAAGAAATGCCGTGATATGGCACAGCTACAAAAGACTCCTCGGAAATAAATGATAAAACGGAGAAAAATCGCGGTGAACATCACCGATTTTTAGGCAGGACGCAGATAATATGCGCCCTGTTATTTTTTTCAGGCTTTATACACAAATATTTCACTATGTGGTGATAACATATTATTTGTAAAAAAATAATAACCGAATCATAGGCCGAGTGTCATAGATATATAGAAGACAAGACCTTACAGAAAGCCGGAATAAAAGAAAATGTACAAAACGATACAGAATATACTTATCAGAACGGCGGCGGTAATATGTTTCATGGTGATACTGTGCTGCTGTGTTTCGTCATTTGAATTTGGAGCAGGATATCCGCTGTCATGTTTTGCAGTGCTTACAGCGCTGTACCTGCTCTTGAAAAGAAATGAAAAACATCTTACATCTGCCCGTGTCACGCTGATATTTGCAGTGCTGTCTGTCTGCCTTCTGGCTGTACAGATATGGTTCGTAAAGAACGTCAACTACTATCCGAAAATGAGTGACCCTAAGATACTTGGGTCATTTGCACAAAGCTATGCGGTACACGGCGACTTCCGTGATGTAAAAGATGACTATTTTACCTATACGTCAAGATATCCCAACACATGGGGCATGATATATCTTCAGGTGATATGGCTCAGGATATGGAGAGTCTTTTCTCCCGACACCTCGACAATGACATTTGAGGTGCTGAATATCATTCTGCTGCAGGCGGGGGCATGGTTCACGTTCCTGACGGGCAGGACGGTGTTCAGACAGCATTCGGCTTCACTCCTGTGCGGGATACTTACCTTTATGATGCCTGTCCCGCTGATGTTCACGGCTACGTTCCATTCGGATACGGTGAGCATTTTCTTTGCGGCAGGTGCGGTATTTTTCTTTGCTCTTGCCTGTCGTCACCGAGCGGACAACAAAAAATGTCTGCCTGCGGGCATAGCGTCGGCGCTGTTCACAGCGCTGGGAAATTCTATCAAGGGCACTATGACTATCATGATGATAGCCCTTATCATTACTCTGCTTCTGACCTTCCGCCCGAAAAAGGCGCTGATACTTTCAGCTGTAACTGCGGCGGCGTTCCTGCTTGCAGGTCACGGTTCGACTGCGCTGGGACTGAAGATGGGCATAACCACTCAGAAGGAACTTGAAGCACAGGAATTTCCCGTGCAGCACTGGATAATGATGGGCCTTAATGAAAACGGCGGCGGCCATCACAAAGCAGATGTTGATCTTACACGTTCGATAGAAGGCAAAGAGGAAAAGCGCCGCATGAACAAAGAGGTCATAGAAGAACGTCTTGATGCTATGACTTTCAGTGAAAAGCTTGAAAGAATAAGCATAAAAATGAGTGAGACCTGGTTTGACGGAAGCTGTAAGTACGATAAATATCTGGAGTCGTCAGCCCCGAAGGAAAATGTCAGAAAGCTGATAGGCGATGAGCATATATTCATCTATGCACAGGGATTCCGCGGCGCACAGATGATAGCTATGCTGGCTGCCTGCATTGCCTGCCTGCGCCGTCACCGCAGCGGAGTGATATCCTTTGCGGCTATATCGGTAGCAGGACTTATCATGTTCCTTGTGATATGGGAGGACCCGCCCCGCTACACGATAAACTTCATACCTCTTTATCTGCTGCTGATGACCGAGGGGATAAGAGTCACATCGCATATGCTGCTTGCGGCTTTGAAAAAGTCACGGAACTGTTTTCACAGGGAATGGTCCTGAAATGACCGCTGAAATGAATAAACGCTCCAAAGCAGGGAAAATGCTCTCCCTGCTTTGTTTTTATATGTTCCTCTGATCTGTGTTCTGTCTGCTCGTGTCGTAAAGTAACGAATCCCTTATCGTGCATTTGAACTTCTGCATCTCATGGTCGATATTCTCACTCATAACATAAAGAAATTCCTTGTTTGACGGTGCTTTTTCTTTGTTGATGTAGGCTAATCCGAAATATTTTGCTTTTGCACCTGTGCTTGTTTTCTTCCATGAACTGTTTATGACTGTGCGTATGCAGCGCTCGACACGTTCCCTTGTAGAACCGTTTTTCTTAGCTATCATCGGATAGATGCTTTTGCAGAGCGTTTCCTGATCGCTGATCTTTTTGCCGCTCAATAGGTTGAGTATGATGTCAACGTATTTGTAGCCTGTATAGTTTGCTGTAAGCCCCAGGTCTGAAAGTGCTGTCCTGATAGTATTTATACGGTGCTGTTCCATTTCGGGCAGGATCAGTTCATCATTCATAACAGCGTCGACAACTGTCATTTTCACTATGTTGACTATATCCATGTCATCCGATTCACTGATATATCTTACCATTCCTTTGCTGTAGGAACTGTTTTTGCCTATTACGATGATCTTCAGTCTGCCATTCATAACAGCGAGCTGTTCAGTGACAGCTGCTGTGTTTTTGTCCTCTCTCATGATCAGTACCTGCGTAAGGCTCAGCATTGCGGTACAGACTATCTCTGACGGTGTTTTTCCGCAGGTCTTGACATTAAATCTTTCCTGTTCAAATCTTACTATCGTTTCACGCTTATCTGATAATAATATATTTATCATTTTTTCAAGTTCGTTTTCGATCATAATAATTTTATTTCACAGCCATTCCTTAAAATTTTTATATAAAACAATATTATAATATGCGAGGGCATTAATCATTATATCACCTTTAAAAAAATAATCAAGCATTTTTTGGAAATTCTACTTAGCTCACACAAAATCTCAATAAATTTGAATATTTATATATATCAAGATGCTTTTTTGCTTAATTAATTTATATTATTGAGCTTTTATTTTCAATTACCATTTTTTGTAAGCATACCGCGCTAATCGATGGTCTGACAGCCGAAAAATCGCTGTGTGTCTTAAAAAAATTGACATATCGTGATTTTCTTGACATATGGAACTTTTGAATGTATAATCAATACAGACGTACCGGAGCTTTGAATGTAAAGCGATGCCGGACAGAGCATATATGAACGGGTCAAAAGGAAGTATGAGAACATATGAGATATTTTGAACTTACGCCGCCGCAGAAAAATATAGACAGCCTTAACAGCTTTTACAGCGGAACAAGTGTAACTGTAATATGCGGTGCAGTGATATTCGGGACAGCGCTTGACAGGGACACTCTTGTTTCGGCAGTAAACTGCGTGATAAAGCGGCATCAGGCTTTTTTTCTGCGTTTTGGCACAGCAGGCGGCAGAACGGTTCAGTATTTGAGCGATGAACTGCCCGAGACAGGGTACAGGCGTTTTCGCACCGCAGATGATATGCGTTCATACGGAAAAGCCGCCGCCTGCACGCCTTTTGTATACGGCGGTGAAATGTTCCGCATGACTGTATTTGATATTTCCGATATATCCCGCAGCGGTGTCATGCTGTGCGCGAGCCATCTTATATCCGATGCATGGACATACAGCATACTCGCTAAAGAGGTATACGAAACATATGCTCTCCTTTCCGAAGGAAAAGTTCCCGACCGTGAACAAATGCGCTATACTGACCTGTGTGAAAAATACGAAAGATATTATTCCTCTGACAGGTACAGGGCAGACCTTGAATACTGGAAAAACAGATACAGCGGCGGATTTGTACCGACACCTGTGAGGTATTCGAAGGATACAGACAGCGGCATTTCGGCACAGAGATATGTCACACAGCTTTCCCGTGAACTGTCAGATGAGATAAAGACTTTCTGCATCGGGAATAAAATGTCCTTTGCGGCGGTGTTTGAAGGTGCGGTCATGCTGTATCTTTCACGGATAAACAACAGCAGTACGGCAACGATAGGCGTGCCTGTGCTTGGCAGAAGTACAGCCGCAGAAAAACGAACAGCAGGTGTGTATATTTCCTCACTGCCGCTGACAGTATGCTGTGATGACAGTGACAGTGTGCTCACTTTTCTTAAAAAGCTATCGGATACTCACCGTGAGATATTCCGCAGAAGAAGACTTCCTTTTGAGGATATCTTCCGCTGTGTCCGGGATACTACGGGTTATTCGGGCAGGCTCTATGACGTACTGGTAAGCTGTCAGAACGCCGTTACCGATATTCCTGCGCAGACCGAATGGTTTTTCGGCGGGTCAGGCGAACTTCCGCTTGCAGTGCATATAGATGACCGTGACAGCAGCGGAGAGTACACCCTTACCCTTGACTGCCGGACTGCCTGCTTCCCGGACACCGTTGAAACAGGTATGCTTGCGGAAAGGCTGATACATATAACAAGGCAGATGATCTGCGGCCACGAAAAAGCCGTAAATGATATCTCTGTCATACCCGATAAGGAATACAGTCTTCTTACCGAAGACTTTAATGCCACAGATCAGCCCGTATACGAAAGCAAAGGCGTTCACGGTGCTTTCTCAAGGCAGGCGGCGGCATCTCCCGATAGTACGGCTCTTGTTTTCAGAGGCGAGCGCTATACTTACTCACGGCTCGACTCTATGTCGGATTCTCTTGCAGAGTATCTTATAAAAAAGGGTGTCCGCAGGGGAGATACCGTGGCAGTGATATCTGAAAGACACCCTTGTATCGTCATCGCTATGCTTGCTGTTCTGAAAACAGGTGCGGCGTATATGCTTCTTTCACCCGAACTTCCCGAGGCGAGGATGTCTTTCATGCTGACACAGGCAGAGGCAGGTGTGATACTTACCTGCGGCTGTGAAAGAAAGGATGCCGTAAGTCTTGACAGCTTTGATTTCACACAGAGAAGCAGGGCGGTGTGTGCAGATACTTCGCCCGATGATACCTGCTATGTGGTGTTCACGTCAGGGTCTACGGGCAGACCTAAGGGCATAGCGGTAAGTCACGGAAACGTGCTGAATTACTGCTCGGAAAACAGCTGTAACATATGCGGCAGGATCATAAACAGCGGCATAAAAAGCATAGTTTCGGTCACGGATATCGTTTTTGACATCTTTGTCACCGAAACGCTTCTTGCTCTCACAAACGGCATGACGGTGATTCTTGCCGATGATGAGCAGGCTGTGTCACAGAAGGCGCTCTCGAAACTGGTCTGTGATACACGCCCGGATGTTATACAGACTACCCCGACTAAAATGCGTTCTTTCATGTTTGATAAAAGCAATACGGGGTATCTTTCTGTTTTCCGCAGGATAATGCTGGGCGGCGAGGAACTATCTCCCGTGCTGTGCAGTCAGCTTGGAAAACTGACCCGTGCCGAGATATATAACGTCTATGGTCCTGCCGAAACTACTGTGTGGTCAACTGCGGCAAGGGCTGATGAAAACGACCTGACTGTGGGAAGACCTGTGGCAAATACCCGTGTATACATTCTTGACAGTAAGATGCGCCTTATGCCTGTCGGTGCGGCAGGGGAGATATGCATAGCAGGTCACGGTGTGGCTAAAGGCTACGTAAACGCTCCCGAACTTACGGCAGAACGTTTTCTGCCCGACCCTTTCCGTGATGGAGAAATGCTTTACCGTACAGGCGATATTGGCCTTATGCGTGCCGACGGTCAGATAGTTTTTATCGGCAGGCGTGACAGTCAGATAAAGCTTCGGGGCCTTCGCATAGAACTTGGCGAGATAGAGAGCGTTATGTCGCAGTTTGACGGCACAGCTCTTACCGCTGCTGCCTGTCTTGAAGACAATAAGGGTGAAAAGTACATAGCAGGATACTATACCTGCACCGACGACGTAGACGAAGAAGAACTGCGCAGATTCATGCTTTCGCAGCTTCCTGCCTACATGGTACCAAAAAAGCTGGTCCGCCTTGATAAAATGCCTCTTACACCCGGCGGAAAGACCGACAGGGGCGCTCTTCCCGAGCCGCAGAACTGTGAGACCGGGCGCCGCTGTAATGTTCCGTCAGACCCCGAAGAGCGTATTATCTGTGAGCTTGCGGCCGATGTGCTGAAGCTGTCATGTGTCGGCAGTGATGAGGATTTTTTTGAACTTGGCGGCGACAGCTTTTCGGCTATGGAGCTTTCAGCCCTTGCCTGCGAAAAGGGCATAGACCTGCCTGTGCAGCGCATTTACGAATGCCGCACCCCGAAGGCTATGCGTCTCTGCACAGGTGCGTCAGGGAGGTCCTGCGATGCCGCAGATCTTTCAAAATATCCTCTGCCCCGAACCCGTGCGGATATCGTCAGCTTCGGCACGTTCAGGGTGATGTCTGTACTTCTTTATGATGTGCGTGTATCGGGACTGAAAAATATTTCGCCCGATGAAAAGTATATTCTTTGTCCAAATCATGAAAGTGACCTTGACTGTATGTGGGTGTGGGCGGCGCTTTCGGAGAAGATCCGCCTTGAGGATACCTGTGCGCTTATTGCCCGTGAGCACCTTGACAAAATGCTTTCACGCAGGGTCTTTCGCATTGAGGGCGGTATTCCTGTTGAACGTAAGGGCGATTTCCGTCCCGCACTTGAAAGGGCAGAGCAGGCACTTTCCGAAAGCAAGCGCTTTCTGCTGATACACCCCGAAGGCACACGCACCCGTACAGGCGCTCTCGGTGCTTTCAGAAACGGTGCGGCAGTCATCTCAAAGAACACCGGCGTGAAGATCATTCCCGTATATATCGGCGGAGCAGGCAGGATATACCCCGTGACTTCATCGCTGCCGTATCTCTTTGACCGCACAAACAAGAAACGTTACCCGCTTACTGTATGTTTCGGGAAACCTGTTTCTCCCGAAGGCCTTTCTGCTGACGAACTTACCGAAAGGGTCAGAAAGGCTGTCGAACGTATGAAAGAGCGCTCGGAAAGATAGTTTTTATCAGATGAGCAACTTTTTCTTGACATTCATGATAAATATGTGGTACAATATATCTGACAGCCAGAAAACTGTCGGATATATTATTTTTAGGAGGAACAACTATTATGAAGATCTATTCTGTTTCCGACCCCGAATTCGCTGAATTCGGAAAGGTATTAAAGGGTTATGATACCACTGAGCTTCTTGCCGCTATGGACAAGATCGCACTTCCTGCTGAGGGCGTTTCCTATGAGCCGTGGATCGATTCTCTTGAAGAATGTAAGATATTCGCTGATCTTAAAGAAAATGCTTACGGCGGAATGCCTGTAGAGCTCGGTATGTGCTGGGGACATAACAACGCACTCAACTGCCTTGAATATCACAGAGGCAGCGAGTTCAATATAGGTTCTACCGATTTTATACTTCTTCTCGCAAAGCAGGAAAAGATCATCGACGGCGTACTTGATACCGCTGACGTTAAGGCTTTCCGTGCTCCCAAGGGCGCAGTTGTTGAAGTTTATGCAACATCTCTCCACTATGCTCCCTGCCAGGTATCTGATGAAGGTTTCAGAGTGGCTGTTGTTCTGCCGAGAGAGACCAACACCGATATCGACAAGGCTCCAGCAAAGGACTTTGAGGATAAGCTTCTCTGGGCAAGAAACAAGTGGCTTCTCGCTCATCCCGATTCCGCTGAGGCAAAGCAGGGCGCTTACATCGGACTCAAGGGTGAGAACATCACCGTCTGATCCCGAAAACAGCTTACATGAGCCGCATCGCACAGATGCGGCTCTTATGCTTTCTGTACGCAGATTGACAAAGACCTGTCTTTATATTATAATATATATGAAATATTTGATAAGGAGGATCAAATTATGGATCACAGCCATATAAGCATTCTTTTTCCTTATTTTGAGGATACGGAATATAAGCAGCTTACCCCTGCCGCTGCTCACGATCTGGGTCTTGATGCTGTTTGCAGAGAGCTTTCCGAAGACCAGAAAGAACGCCGTATGATAACCAACATTCTTACCAATATGACTTCCGATAAAAGAGTGGCGCTCTACCGTCAGAAGGTCTTTGCGGATATCCTTGCCATGCCTGAACTGAGAAAACGTCTGACAGAGCTTTTTGACAGGCTGGAATTTCTGCGTGAATTCGGCGGCATGAAGAAGGCGACCGATGAAAAGCTGGGTATATGGTATCTTATGCACAGACTTGACGAGCTGGACGAATATATAAGCTGTGTCGAGGAGATAAAAGACTGCCTTGATAATGAGAATGTGAAGTCTGAGGGTCTTGTCAGATTCCGTGAGCATATCACATCAGTCTATGATGACCACTGTTTTGCCGAGATGAAAAAGGATATAGCCGCACTGAAGCTGAAAGCTTCTGATGTGAAAAGCGTTACTGTGGGCATTAATGTCAACGAACGCTTTGAGGCTACAAGTGTGGGTCTTATATCCGTAAACAGCAAGCAGTTCAGAAAATCGGGCATAGTCAGCAGCTTTGCCGATGCCATAGCCGCAAAAGGCGGTATAAAGGACGATGCGGAATGGGACGGCACTATGCACTATCATGAAGTGGCCGCTGACGGTTCAAGATCACTTGAAAAGGGTCTGACCTTCTTTATGATGAAGGGTGCGCCGTTTCTTGACGAAAGAGTGCGTGAAACTGTGGCAAACGTACCCGACGGTGACGGACTGAACAATTCTCCCGCATACCTTGAAAAGGTCTTTGACAAGCTGCTCGATACCCTTGTCAAAAAGCTGCGCGATACTCTGTCGAAATATGTGAATGTTGCGGTGGTTGACATCTCAAAGCTGATACCCGAATTTGTATACTATATACGCATGGCTGAATTCGTTGAGAAAAAGCAGGCCGAGGGTTTCAGTTTCTGTGAGGCGCAGATCCTTGACGACCCCGATGTTTCAATGCGTGCAAAAGGGCTTTACAATCTCAGACTTGCGGTAGAGATGACCGACAGCAAGTCTATCGTGACTAATGATCTTGATTTTGATACTGCCGATACGGTGTACATACTCACAGGTGCAAACAGGGGAGGAAAGACTACCATTACCCAGGCAGTGGGACAGCTTTTTCTGCTCGCGCAGGGCGGTATATATGTTCCCGCCGACAGCTTTGAGTACCGTCCCGCCGACTGTATTTTCACGCATTTTCCCGCTGATGAGGACAAGACTCTTGACCTTGGCAGACTGGGTGAGGAGTGCGTCAGGTTCAGAGAGCTGTACTCAGCCTGCACTTCAGACAGTCTGGTGCTGCTGAATGAGTCCTTCTCCACTACATCCTTTGAGGAGGGCTGCTTTATAGCAAAGGACTCTGTCAGGGCGCTTCTCGGGAAAAGTGTGCGCACTATATATAATACGCATATGCATAAGCTGGCGGAGGATATCGGCGAGCTGAACAGCGGTTTTTCCGCAAATGCCGCATCTCTTGTGGTAAAAAGCGAGGGAGGCAGCCGTTCCTTCAAAGCAGTCAAGGCGCCGCCCGAGGGTCTGTCCTATGCGAGAGATATCGCGGAGAAGTACGGCGTGACCTATGAGATGCTCACTTCAGGCGAGTAATTTGATAAAAGGTAAATCAGTATATAGATATTTTAAAGTCCGAAAGCGCTTAAACGTTTTCGGACTGTTTTCTGTATCCGACACCCTCAGACAACTTGCGACATGATATGTTGTATTGTCAGTAAACTAAATAATCACAGAAATATCACAAGAAAAAATGTGAAATATGTCGAAAAATCTGTGCAATTATTACAAATTGTTGCCTCAGTATTTGTAATCATTACAAAGTAGATTTGTCAATTGTTATTTTACACAGATTTTTGATATGCATATTATTTATTATGCTAAAATTTACATAAGATGTATTGACATATTGTCTAAAGTTGTGTAAAATAACTATAGAAGTTTTAGTGACGACTTCAATAAAACTAAGAAACGATTTATGAAGAAGGAGGAAATTATCATGAAAAAGTTTCTTGCAGTATTAACATCAGTGGCACTGGGTGCAGCTCTCGCAGGCTGCGGCTCGACAGATGACTCGGGTTCAGGCAGCGGCGGAAGCGCCGGAAACAATGGCGGCGGAAGCAGCGGCGGAAAGACCGTTGGTATAGCAATGCCTACCAAGTCTCTCGAACGTTGGAACCGTGACGGTGAGTATCTGAAAAAGCAGTTCGAGGATGCAGGCTACACTGTTGAGCTGAAGTATTCGGACAATGACTCGAACCAGCAGAACAACGATATCGAAGGTATGATCGCTGATAAGGTAGATCTTCTTCTCGTAGCTGCTATCGACGGCAACACCCTTTCCCAGACCCTTGACAATGCTAAGAGCGCAGGCATCGATGTTATCGCATATGACCGTCTGATCATGAACACAGACGCTGTTACATATTATGTATCATTCGATAACTACACTGTTGGTAAGCTCCAGGGCGAATTTGTAAGAGACCAGCTCGACCTTGATAACGCAGCAGGCCCCTTCAATATCGAATTCACAGCAGGTGACCCCGCTGATAACAACGCAGGTTACTTCTTCAACGGTGCTTATGACGCACTCAAGAGCTATATCGACGCAGGCAAGCTCGTTATTCCTTCCGGCAAGACCACATTTGAGCAGGTAGCTACTCCTTCCTGGTCTACCGACACAGCACTTGAGAATATGCAGAACACCCTTGCTTCTTACTATTCCGGCGGCACACAGCTCGATGTTGCTCTTTGCTCCAACGACTCTACCGCTCTCGGCGTAGCACAGGCTATAACCTCTGACTATGCAGGAAGCAATACTCCTATAGTTACCGGTCAGGACGGCGATATAGCTAACCTCCGCAACATAGTTGACGGTATCCAGACCATGACAGTTTATAAGAACGTTAACGATGAAGCTGCAGTTACTCTTGAAGTTTCCAAGGCTATACTTGAGGGTCAGACCCCTGACGCAAGCCTCGTTGACAAGTTCAATGGCATAGACGCTTCTTATGATACTGAGTCCTATAACAACGGTGTCAAGAACGTTCCTTCTTACCTGCTCGTTCCTTATGTTATAACCAAGGACAACCTCCAGGTTCTCGTTGACACAGGCCTCTATCAGTGGGATGCAGACAAGAAGTATCTTGAGTCTACCGCTACTACGACCTGATAAACACATCGAAAGAATTTATATCCACTTTGATGAGGGCGGGCTGTGCCCGCCCCCTATTTTTTCAAAATGTGATGTTTTTGTGACGAATTTATGTATTGTCCGTGCTGTACACGGAAAGTACGACATATGGAATACTAATGTAAGGAGGGAAATACTTGGCCGATCTGATTCTCGAAATGAAGAACATAACAAAAGAGTTCCCCGGCGTTAAGGCGCTGGATAATGTAAACCTGCAGGTCGAGCGCGGAGAGATCCATGCACTTGTAGGAGAGAACGGCGCAGGTAAATCCACGCTGATGAACGTACTCAGCGGAACATATCCGTTCGGTACTTATGAGGGCGATATAATCTATAACGGCGAGACCTGCCGTTTCAACACCCTGCATGACAGCGAGGAGAAGGGTATTGTTATTATCCATCAGGAACTTGCACTTATACCCGAATTATCCATCGGGGAGAATATGTTCCTCGGAAATGAAAGAAAAGGACGCTTCGGTATCGACTGGGACCGCACCTATCATGAGGCTGAAGAGCATATGCAGCAGGTGGGTCTTAAAGAAGAAGCGACTACACTTATAAAAGATATCGGTACAGGTAAACAGCAGCTCGTTGAGATAGCTAAGGCTCTCAGCAAGAACGTTAAGCTGCTGATACTTGACGAACCTACCTCATCACTTAATGAAGAGGATTCAAGGATGCTGCTTGACCTGCTCCTTGATTTCAAAAAAGAAGGACTTACTTCGATAATCATATCTCATAAGCTGAATGAGATATCTTACGTTGCCGATAAGATAACCGTTGTCCGTGACGGCTCGACTATCGAAACTATCGACAATGCAGGCCACGATATCGATGAAGACCGCATAATCAAGGGCATGGTCGGACGTGAACTCAGTGACCGTTATCCTGCCCGCCAGCACAATATAAGCGAAAAGATAGGTCTTGAAGTTAAGTTCTGGACTGTTCATCACCCGATATACACCGAAAAGAAGGTCGTTGATAACGTGTCCTTCAATGTCCACAGAGGCGAGATAGTTGGTTTCTCCGGACTTCAGGGTGCAGGCAGGACCGAACTTGCGATGTCTATCTTCGGCAGATCCTACGGTACAAATATCAGCGGAGATCTGACTATATTCGGTCAGAATAAACAGCTTAAAACTGTCCGTGAGGCTATCGAAGCAGGTCTTGCTTATGTTACTGAAGACAGAAAGGGCAACGGTCTCATACTGTCAGAAAGCATAGCTAAGAATAATACTCTCGCCCGCCTTGAAAAGGTGTGCAATAAGGGTATAATCGATGTGCCCAAGGAAAACGCCGTAGCCGAAGAGTACAGAGAAAGACTCGGTACTAAAACGCCTAGCGTTCAGCAGAACGTTGGCAACCTCTCCGGCGGTAATCAGCAGAAGGTCCTGCTGTCCAAATGGATGTTCGCAGACCCCGAAGTGCTGATACTTGACGAACCGACAAGAGGTATAGACGTCGGCGCTAAATATGAGATATATTGTATAATGAACGACCTGGTAGCACAGGGTAAATCGGTAATAATGATATCCTCCGAAATGCCTGAGCTGCTCGGTATGTGCGATCGTATCTATGTTATGAATGAGGGCAGGATGGTCGCTGAAATGCCTGCGGCTGAGGCTACTCAGGAAAAGATCATGGCAGCGATACTTCAGTCTGATAAACAATAAAGTGAGAGGTAGTAGTGCATGAATACTAAAACATTCATAAAGAAATATACCATGGTCATAGCACTGGTCGTGGTATTCATACTGTTCGCTGCGCTGACCGGCGGACGACTCCTTTATCCGCAGAATATGTCAAACCTTCTTCTGCAGAACGCTTATGTGCTCGTAATGGCTTGCGGAATGCTCCTCTGCATCCTGACGGGCGGTAACATCGACCTTTCGGTCGGCTCAACAGTGTGCCTTGTCGGAGCTATTGCAGCTCAGATGCTGACTAAGGACACAAACGCAATACTCGTAATAATCATAGGACTTCTCATATCCATAGCGATAGGTGTATGGCAGGGCTTCTGGATAGGTAAGATACATATCCCTCCCTTCATCTGCACTCTTTCGGGAATGTTCCTTTTCCGTGGTCTCGGCCGTGCAATCCTCGGCTCCAAGACCGTTGCTATCAACAACAAGACCTTCCTTGATATCTTTGCTTCCTATATCGA
>CADBTD010000232.1 GCA_902797535.1 uncultured Ruminococcus sp.
GCTGGGGCTTGACTCAAAGGGATATATCGATATGCTTGAAAGAGCAGAAGAAAACGGTGAGGACACAGGCGGTCTTCTTGAGGATTACAGGAACGCCTATGACCGCTTTACTGCTATGACGGGCGTTTCGGACAGGCTGGCGGAGCTTTCATATGAGATAACGAAGGACGCAAAGTCGGATATAGAAAAGGCTTCGAGGCTGGAAAAGTATTTCACGCTCAGCGGCTATGAGTATTCGCTTGACTATGTGCCTGTGGATGATTCCATTGACTACTTTGTTTTTGAGAGCAAGACCGGTTATTGTGCGAACTATGCTACTGCCATGACTTTGATGGCGAGGGCGGCCGGGCTCCCCGCAAGGTATGTGGAAGGCTATGCGGCATTTGAAAAGACCGAGGACGATGAATATGTCATCAGAGACAGCCATGCTCACGCTTTTGTCGAGGTGTACATACCCGGTGCAGGCTGGATGACATTTGACCCGACAGTACCGGGCTACATGGAGAACACAGGCGATGACGACAGCTTCAGTGCATCTGCGATACTGAGGATACTCAGCAGGTTCCTGTTTGTGATAATCGTGGCGTTCGTTGTTATTTTCGTACTGCTGTTTGACAGGATAAAGGAGCTTATCTTCCGCATAAGGCTAAGATTCATGAAGCCTTCGGAAAAGACCCTTGCACTGTATGCGAATCTTATACGGCTGATGAGTCATTCTTCGGGTCAGGACCACAGCACCTACACAGTAAAGATGCTGAGAAAGGATATCAGCAGCACAAGAGGCGCGGTTCCCGAAAAGCTGCTCACGCTGTTTGAAAAGACCTGTTTCGGCGGTCATGCGGCTTCTGAGGAAGAATTCAGTGAGGCATACAGTGAGTACAAGGCGTGCTACAGGTACCTCAGAAAAGTTCCGAAAGCAAAGACGCTGGAAAAAATGAAAAATGCATAAAAATAAGGCTGCTGTCCAAATAAATGGACAACAGCCTTGCTTTTTGCGTTTATGCTTCTGCAAGCATATCACTCATAGCATAAAGACCGGGGGTCTTTGTTTTGAGGAAAACAGCGGCATTTACCGAGCCTACGGCAAACACGCTCTTTGAGTGAGCCTCATGCTTTAGAGAGATGACCTCATCACGGCCTGCGAAGATTATCTCATGCTCGCCCACGATCGTGCCGCCTCTTATGGAGTGCATACCTATCTCGGTCTTGGTGCGCTTTGCACGGACGGAATGGCGGTCATAGGTATAGCTGCACTTTGTCTGAAGAGTATCGTTTATAGCGTCGGCAAGCATTATAGCGGTGCCGCTGGGAGCGTCTATCTTCTGGTTGTGGTGCTTTTCAACTATCTCTATATCGAACTGACCTTCAAGCAGCGCGGCTGCCTTCTTTGCGAGGTCAGCGAGCAGGTTGATGCCGAGGGACATATTGAAGGTGAAGAAAACGGGGATGCTTTCGGCTGCCTTCTTTATCTGTTCGGTCTGTTCTGCGTTGTAGCCTGTGGTAGCGATGACTATCGGCACGCCGTTGGTCATGCAGTAGCCGAGCAGACCGTCGAGAGTAGAGGGGTGAGAAAAGTCGATGATGACATCGGGCTTTACGGGCAGCTTGTCGGGGGAGTCAACTATCGGGAAATCCGAATAGCTTTCGGTGACCTTGTCGATGCCCGCAGTTACCGTGCAGTCATCACGGTTTGCGATAATGTCTGCGATAACACGGCCCATATGGCCGCTTGCGCCGCATATTGCGATATTTGTCATGGTTTATACTTCCTTTCGTTTTTATGATGCTGAAAAAATGCTGTTATGGTGTGTCTTTTTTCCACCTGTGCCATTTTATTTCGGTATTATAGCCTATTTTTTTGTAGAATACATTTCCGCCGCCCGTCATATACTTTGCGCCGAGTGCTTTCATACGACGGTAATGCTCTGAAAGCGCTGCCGCCGCAAGACCCTTGCCGCGGTGCCCCGGTACGGTACACAGCGGTTCCATATAGGCGAGCTTGTTTTGTTCTACCCACCACATACCCGAGAAGCACACATACTCACCGCTTTCGTCGGCGATGATGATATTATGCTCATAGGTCGAGTGAGGCGGAGGTGCGAGAGTATTGCCCTCGACGGCGAGGTAAAGCTGTCTGAGCGGATGGTCATCATCCATATGTATGAGGTCGGTATCAGCGGGAAAGTCGCCGCAGTCGAAGCCGAGCCACATACATTTTGTAAGCTTTGCCGTGTTTACGGTTTCGGGTCTGACGAAATGATAGCCCGCAGGAAGAGGAAAGTCGAGCGAACCCTTTGAGAAGTCAAGGGTGTTGTCGATATACACTTCCTTTTCAGAGAAGCCGAGTTCTGAAGCTGCCTGCATAAGGGCTTTCTGACCGTCCATGAATACGAGGGTCTTATCTTCGCCGTACATATTGTTCACAGCGTAGTTCAGCATATCCCCGGCAAGTGATTCGTACCCTCGCCTCAGTATAAAGAACAGCTTATCAACATCGTCTTCATAGTACACAAAGCCTACAGGTCTGCCGCTGTCGAGCCATATACGGCAGGAAGACGCATAGGCGCTTTCAAAATTCGCTGAGGTCATGTAGTATTCAAATGACGGTGCTGCAATGCCGTTTACAAAAAGCGGCTCATAGTTTTCCGTCATAAGCTGCCATATAATATCCTCATCGGTAAGCAGCTGAAACTGTTTGGTGGTGATATCCATAGCTTTATCCTCAAATTGTTATGAAAAGAGGGCGGCAGGACCGCCCTCTGTATTGCTGTTTACTTTACAAGTCCGAGTGCCTTCATCTTAGCGGTGAGCTTTTCGATCTTGTCTTCGTCCATTCTTACGAGGGGAAGACGGCATTCGCCGACATCCTTGCCCATGATATTGAGGGCTTCCTTAACGGGAATGGGGTTGACGTCGCAGAAAAGACCGTTGGAATTTGAAAAATCGAGCACCTTGTTCATCCTTGCGGCGGCCTCGGGGAACTTGTTGTCAAGGCAAAGCTGAGTGATCTCGTGAGTTTCCTTCGGCATAACGTTTGAGAGAACCGAGATAACGCCCTTGCCGCCGAGGGACATGATGGGAACTATCTGGTCATCGTTGCCCGAGTAGATATCAAGGTCATCACCGCAGAGTGCGGCAACTCTTGCTATCTGGGAGATATTACCGCTTGCTTCCTTGACAGCGGTGATATTCTTCACCTTAGCGAGCTGAGCCATAGTTTCGGGAGTGATGTTCACGCCTGTTCTTGAGGGAACATTGTAGAGTATGATGGGGATATTCACAGCTTCGGCTATAGTGGTGAAGTGGGTGATAAGGCCCTTCTGCGAGGTCTTGTTGTAGTATGGGGTGACGAGGAGAAGAGCGTCAGCGCCCAGTTCCTCAGCTTTCTTTGAAAGACCTACGGCGTAATCGGTGTGATTTGAGCCCGTGCCAGCGATAACAGGGACTCTGTGAGCTGCTCTTTCAACAGCATATCTGATGCACTCAATGTGTTCTTCGTCTGTCATGGTAGCGCTTTCACCTGTAGTACCGCAGATGACTATAGCGTCTGTGCCTTCTTCGATCTGCCAGTCGATAAGCTCGCCAAGTCTGTCGAAGTTAATAGAACCATCGGCGTTCATGGGAGTGACGATAGCCACGCCTGCGCCTGTAAAAATAGTCTTCTTCATAATTATTCTCCTTTATCGGAAAAAATCTTACTTGTGAAAATTATGATCTTTTTTGGTGATCAGTCAAAGTAGCCCTTTGCAGCGAGAAGCTCTGCGAGAAGAACAGCGCCGCCTGCAGCACCTCTAAGGGTGTTATGGGACAGGCATACGAACTTATAATCGTACTGGGTATCTTCTCTGAGTCTGCCGATAGAAACTGCCATGCCGTTCTCAAGGTTTCTGTCGAGCTTAGCCTGAGGACGGTCATCTTCTTCGAAGTAGTGCAGGAACTGCTTGGGTGCGGAGGGAAGTTCGAGCTCCTGGGGCACGCCCTTGAACTCGGCCCATGCCTTCTTCATCTGTTCGATGGTAGGCTTCTTTTCAAATGAAGCGAATACAGCGGCGGTATGGCCGTCGGAAACGGGGACTCTGAGGCACTGAGCGGTGATGGAAGGCTCGGTAGCGGGAACGATCTCGTCGCCTACGATCTTGCCCCAGATCTTGAGGGGTTCCTGTTCGCTCTTTTCCTCTTCGCCGCCGATGAAGGGGATAACGTTGTCGAGTATCTCGGGCATAGTCTCAAAGGTCTTGCCTGCGCCGCTTATTGCCTGATAGGTGCAGGTGAGAGCCTTGGTTACCTTGAACTCCTTCATAAGGGGAGCGAGTGCGGGAACATAGCTCTGGAGAGAGCAGTTGGACTTGACTGCGATAAAGCCGCGCTTAGTGCCGAGGCGCTTTCTCTGTGAAGCGATTATCTCGATATGCTCGGGGTTTATCTCGGGGATGACCATAGGAACATCGGGAGTATGTCTGTGAGCCGAGTTGTTGGAAACTACGGGCACCTCAGCCTTAGCGTACTTTTCTTCGAGAGCCTTGATCTCATCCTTCTTCATATTTACAGCGCAGAATACGAAATCTACCTGTGCTGCGATCTTATCTATATCCTTTTCAGCGTCAAGGACGGTCATCTCGCCGATAGCCTCGGGGATAGGCTCAGTCATAGCCCACTTGTTTCCGATAGCGTCCTTGAGCTTCTTGCCTGCGGAGCGGGAGGAAGCTGCCACACATACCACATTGAACCACGGATGTTTGCTGAGAAGCAGAGAGAATCTCTGGCCTACCATACCTGTTGCACCGATGATGCCGACATTGAACTTTTTCATTTCAAACTA
This sequence comes from uncultured Ruminococcus sp., assembly GCA_902797535.1. Classification (GTDB taxonomy): domain Bacteria; phylum Bacillota; class Clostridia; order Oscillospirales; family Ruminococcaceae; genus YE71. The sequence goes on from CADBTD010000232.1 coordinate 4,820, forward strand.
ACTCCTTTTCTTTCTGCACGGAAATTGTGTACAGAAAATTAATTTTATCAAAACAATAAAAAAACCGGTTGAAATACCGGCCATCATGCAATATAATAAGAATGTTGACAATTAATGCCGATAGCACTCCATCACAAAGCATGATGACAACTGCATACCTGTTCGGCATACAGTCAGCAACGGCGACCCGAGCACCGAGCTTCGGCGGACTTGCCTTTCGCACCGCGCCGCACGTTCGGGAAACGCACGTTAGCACAGCGGAGCTACTCATCTTGACCGCACCTCTATCTGTTCAATCTTAATCATAACAGATATTAGTGCGCTTGTCAATAGGGTTTGCACGAAAATTATTACTATTTTGTAAATATTGGGACAAATAACAGTACCCAAAGCCGATATATACACGGGAGATGTGAAAATGCTTGATATAAACAACATGAAAAAGTCGGATTTTTGGTATGACCTGCCGCAGGAGCTTATAGCGCAGCACCCTGCCGAGCCGAGAGATTCATCGCGGCTGATGATGATAGACAGACGGAGCGGCAGCATAGAGCACGCTCACTTTTACAATCTATGCGAGCAGCTGCGTGAGGGTGACCTGCTTGTGCTGAATGATTCGAGAGTACTGCCTGCAAGGATATACGGAGAGCGTGCCGACACGGGCAGCTTTATAGAATTCCTGCTGCTTGAACAGAAAAGCAATGATGAGTGGGAGATACTCTGCCGCCCGGGCAAGAAGGCAAGGCTTGGAGCGCAGTTCGTTTTCGGCGGAGGAAAGCTGAAAGCCGAGATAACCGGGATACTTGAGGACGGCAACCGCATAGCGAGGTTTTCGGTGAGCGAGGGTAATATTTTCAGTGTGCTGGACGAGATAGGTCAGATGCCCCTGCCGCCGTACATAACCGAAAAGCTGGAGGACAAGGAGCGTTATCAGACGGTATATTCCCATGAGGTGGGTTCTTCCGCCGCACCTACTGCGGGGCTTCACTTCACAAAGGAAATGCTTGCAAAAATAGAGGAAATGGGCGTGAACATAGCATATGTGACGCTTCATGTGGGACTGGGGACATTCAGGCCTGTCAAGGAGGACAGAGTGCTCGACCACAAGATGCACAGCGAGCATTACGAAGTGCCCGGGCGCACTGCCGAGCTGATACGTCAGACAAAAGCAAACGGCGGAAGGGTCATCGCTGTGGGCACGACATCATGCCGCACGCTGGAGTCGGTGGCACAGAAGTACGGAGAGGTCATCGCCTGTGACGGCAGGACCGAGATATTCATATATCCCGGATTTGAGTTCAAGGTGCTTGACGGACTGGTGACGAATTTTCATCTGCCCGAAAGCACGCTCATCATGCTGGTATCGGCTTTTCTCGGTTATGACAAGACTATGCAGGCATACAGGACAGCTGTTGAGGAGAAGTACAGGTTCTTCTCATTCGGTGATGCTATGCTCATTGTATAGTGACACTATTTTAACAAAGTATTTACAGAGCCGCATTTTCTGACAGAAGATGCGGCTGAAATTTATCCCATTTTTTCAAACTTGTCCTAAAGTTGTTTGACAAAAGTGGGGACGTGTGATAAAATTGAAAATGTGTTTTGGCGCTTTACATCGGAGATAGCTATGTTCATGCGCACAATATCAAGGAGAAATAATTATCATATGTTCAGACTTATAAAGCAAGAGGGCGCAGCAAGGCGTGGAGAATTCACCACAGTACACGGTACAATACAGACACCTGTGTTTATGAATGTGGGAACATCTGCGGCGATAAAGGGCGGCATATCCTCGATAGACCTTGCGGACGAGCTGAAATGTCAGGTAGAGCTTTGCAACACCTATCATCTTCATGTGCGTCCCGGTGACGATATAATATATAAAATGGGCGGACTTCACAAGTTCATGAACTGGCACAGGCCCATACTTACAGACAGCGGCGGATTTCAGGTATTTTCGCTGGCAAAGCTGAGGCGTATAAAGGAAGAGGGAGTTTATTTCAACTCGCACGTTGACGGCAGAAAGATATTCATGGGTCCCGAGGAAAGCATGAGGATACAGTCGAATCTTGCGTCTACGATAGCTATGGCGTTCGATGAGTGCGTGGAAAATCCTGCCGAGCACAGCTATTCAAAGCGCTCATGTGAGCGCACTACGCGCTGGCTGGAAAGATGCGTGACCGAGATGAAGAGGCTCAATTCACTGGAAACAACGATAAATCCGCAGCAGATGCTTTTCGGTATCAATCAGGGATGCACCTATGACGACCTGCGTGTTGAGCACATGAAGCGCATACGGGAGATAGATTATTGTGCCGGATTTGCGATAGGCGGTCTGGCTGTAGGTGAGCCTACCGATGTGATGTATCACGTTATAGAAAAGGTAGAGCCTTATATGCCTGCCGACAAGCCGAGATATCTTATGGGCGTAGGTACGCCGAGCAACATAATCGAGGCGGTGTACAGGGGCGTGGATTTCTTTGACTGTGTTATGCCGTCGAGAAATGCAAGGCACGCTACCGTATTTACCCGGAACGGCATAATGCACGCTCACAACAAGCAGTATGAGCTTGACGAAAGACCGCTTGACCCCGAGTGCGACTGTCCTACCTGCCGCAATTTCTCAAGGGCGTACATACGTCACCTGTTCAAGTCGAATGAACAGCTTGCGGGAAGGCTGGCGGTACAGCACAATCTGTATTTCTACAACACGCTTATGGAGAGGATACGTGAGGCGCTTGACGAGGGACGCTTTGAGCAGTTCAGGAACACATATTCCGAAAGACTGTCGAAAAAGCTCATAGACTGACATGGATAAGAATAAAAAGAAAAGCAAAACGAAAAAAAATGCCACTGTGTTCGGTGTGTTTTTGATGCTGGCGCTGTTCTGTCTGCCTTTTATATTCGGTATATCCGCAGTGGTGATGCTTTTGAGCGGAAAGTACGGGTATGCGGGGATACTCGGCATAGCTGCTGCGGCGGCGTTTGCTTTGATGGAGGCATATATACGCTTTGATGACAGGCGCTCCGCAAGGATAAAGCAGGAGTACAGAGAGCAGTATGTAAGCGAGTTAAAAGTGAACGACCCCGAGCTTGGCGAATTGACGTTCGAGTATGACAGTCACACCTGTGAGCTGGCAATGATCCGCGGAGTGCCCGCTTTGTTCGGTGATAACGAGCTTGAAGTCATAGCAGAGGATGACGGCGAAAAGGACACAGCGTTGATGATAGAATGCCTGAAGCGTGTCATGAAGGACAAGGACAAAATAATAAAGGGTATGTTCGATACCGTGCGTGAAGTGTACGAAAATGAGGGCATCACCGAGGACGATGAAGAGGGCGTTCCGACAGACGATGACTATATCATGAGGCATATGAATATCTATTGCGTGTACTGCTCAAAAACTGACGAAGGCGGTCTGTCTTTTACAGTGGCGGGTGGTATGCACTGCAATATTGTCGATCATATCAGCGAACACGGACTGACGGCGGTGTTTTCATCTGACAGTGATGAGTATGAGTTTTACAGCGGATAGATACCGCTTGAAAGGATAGAGAAAAATGACTGACTACGAAAAGAATTTTGACGAGACCACTGCTGACAGGGCAGTGTATATGTTTTCGCTGCTGGCGTTGATATTCGGATTCCTGCTGGGACTGGGAGGCGTGATCCTCATCATCATCGGTTTGAAATTGCTTATCGACAGGGATACGATGGGACTGGCAGTGATAGCGGGCGGCATAGCGGCCATCGCTGTTTACCGCATTATCGTGAAGATAGATGAAGCGCAGGAAAAGAAGAGGAAGGAAAAGCAGCTTGAAAAGTATATGAGAGATCATGTGACCGAGGTCACTGCCGACGGCGGAAGGTTCGGCAGACTGGTATTTGAGGCAGATGACAAGGAATGCATGATGATTCTGAAGGACGGACAACTGCCCGAACTGTGCGGCGTGAAGGTGCCTGTGTCCGCTGAAATCGAGAATACCGATACGGCTTCTATAGAAAGGTCGGCTTATTCGACAGCCTGTGCAGTTGTGAGGATATATAATGACATTGATGTGATAAGAGAAGGACTTGCGCAGGCGCTGGTGAAATTCTATAAAGAAAACTACCCCAATAATGACGAGACTTTTTCCGCAGATGATATAAAACCCAAAGAGATAAATGTATATCCCGACGAAATTGAAGGAGTATATGTCGTTTTAGACTGCGACACAAATGATATGAAATGCTATCGGGCCTATTCTGCATTTGAACTTCACAAAGAGGAATACAGACCCAATATAGAGGCTTATTGATAAGGAAAGTGAAAAAGCATGATACAGCTTGCGGTATTTGACCTTGACGGCACGCTTGTCGATTCGCTCGGCGACCTTGCCGCCGCATCAAATAAGGCACTTGAGCAGAACGGACTGCCCGTACACCCGACGGAAAGCTACAGATACTTGGTGGGAAACGGCGTCAGGAAGCTGATAGAAAGGGCTGTGCCCGAAGGCACCCCGCCCGAAAAGGTGCAGAAAGTCTTTGAGGATTTTTCGGCAAATTATGAAAAGGGCTGTCTTGACAGGACAAGGCCTTATGACGGCATAAAGGAGCTGCTGAGCGATCTTTGCAAAATGGGCATAAGGTGTGCTGTGGCTTCAAACAAGCCTGATGAGTTTTCTCACAGGATAACAGATGCGCTGTTTGACAGCGATGCTTTTTCACTGGTGAGAGGCAAGCTGGAAACTGCGAAGACAAAACCTGCGCCCGATATAGTGTATTCGATATGCGAAAGCCTTGACATACCTGTGGAAAATGCAGTCATGATAGGCGATTCGGATGTGGACGTTATCACTGCGCACAATGCGGGCATACCCTGTATAGGCTGTACATGGGGTTTCAGGGGAGAAGAAGAGCTTAAAGCCGCAGGGGCGGAATTTACGGCTGATACCCCGAAGGATATCGCTGATATCATAAAAAGGGAAGCTGAGGCTGACAGAAGCCTTAAAACGGAGGAAACGGTATGAAGGATTTTTACAAGAGATTTGTCAAGGAGGAGCTTGACGATGAGGGCAGGCTGCTGAAATTTGAGCTGGATCTGAAAGACAATTTCAATTTTTCGTATGATATTGTTGACGAGCTTGCGGAAATACAGCCCGAAAAGACAGCCATACTCTGGGTCAACGAGGCAGGAGAAGAGCATCACTTTACATATCGTGACCTGAAAGAGGAGAGCAGCCGTGTGGCAAACATGATGCTTGCTCACGGGGTAAAGAAGGGCGATTTCGTGCTGGCGGTATTAAAGCGTCACTATGAATTCTGGTTCCTGGCATACGGCCTTATGAAGATAGGTGCAGTGCTCATACCCGCAACAAATCAGCTTTCGACAAAGGACTATATCTACCGTTTCAATGCGGCTGACATAAAGTATGTGGTAGCAACTGCGGAAAACGACGTTGCCGCAAAGATAGACGCTGCCTGTGAAAAGTATGACGGACTGGCAGAAAAGTTCATCACTCACGGAAGCCGCGAGGGCTGGACGGATTTTCTTCCCGAAATCGCAAAGTATCCCGCCGAGCGTGAAAGGATAGAGACCAATATTTACGAGCCAATGCTGATGTATTTCAGCTCGGGCACGACAGGTCAGCCTAAGATGGCGCTTCACAACTATACGATAGCTGCGGCGCACATACTTACCGGCAAGCACTGGCATCATCTTGACGATGATTCGCTTCATCTGACGGTATCCGAAACAGGCTGGGCAAAGTGTGCATGGGGCAAGATGTTCGGTCAGTATGCGGCAGGGGCCACGACCTTCATATATGACTTTGACAGGTTTGACCCCGATGCGCTCATGAAGGTGATACAGGACTACAAGGTGACATCGTTTTGTGCGCCGCCTACGATGTACAGGTTCTTCATCAAGGCGGGCATGGAAAAGTATGACCTGTCTTCGATAAAATACAGCTGCATAGCAGGCGAAGCGCTGAATCCCGCTGTATACAACAAGTGGTACGAATACACGGGTCTGAAGCTGATGGAGGGCTTCGGGCAGTCGGAGTCGGCGGTAATAGTAGGAAACCTTTACGGAATGGAGCCCAAGCCCGGTTCGATGGGCAAGCCTACGCCGCTTTACAAGGTAGCGCTCATGGACGGCGACGGAAACCTTGTCAAGCAGGGCGAGGTCGGTGAGATAGTAGTATACGGTGAGGAAGGCAGGACCATGGGTCTGCTGAAAGAGTATTACCGCAACCCTGCCGAGAATGAGCGTGCATGGAAGTACGGTGTATATCATACAGGTGACACCGCCTATATGGACGAGGACGGATACTACTGGTATGTGGGACGCACCGACGACCTTATCAAGGCTTCTGGCTACCGCATAGGGCCTTTTGAGATAGAGAGCATACTTATGGAGCATCCTGCGGTAATGGAATGTGCAATAACCGCCGCTGCCGACCCGATAAGAGGCAACGTGGTAAAGGCGACCATAGTGCTCACAAAGGACTACAAGCCGAGCGACGAGCTTGTAAAGGAGCTTCAGAATTATGTGAAGAAGTCTACTGCACCGTATAAGTATCCGCGAGTTGTTGAGTTTGTTGACGAGCTTCCAAAGACAGTCAGCGGCAAGATAAAGCGCAGCACTATCAGAAAGAATGACGCTGAGAAATAATGTAAATTTTCCGTGAACTGCTTGAAATATCGCAGAAACGGTGTTATAATGTTATTGTTAAAACGCTTTGACCGGACACAGTAAGTCTGCGGCGAGGTGCCTTTAAAGAGATAGCGGGTCATCGGCTGAAAGCCCGTTAAGGCAGTGCGCAGGACCGAATTTCATCCGTGAGCGGCTGTGCTGAAACGGGTCCCCGTAATTAGGCACGGACGTACACCTGCGTTAAGGGGCGTGAGGGTGACAGCCTTCGGGATATATGGGTGGTATAACAATGTTCGTAATGAGCCTTGTCCCGTATAGGGGCAGGGCTTTTTTGTATAAAAAAGGAGGTCTTTATGGAATACAGACTTTGCTTTGACACGATACCCGAGCAGTTCGACAAGTACAGAGTGCGCTACAGTCCCGAGTTATTCAGGTACTTTATTGAAAAGGCGGGGATAGGAAAGGGCACAAGGGTGCTTGAGCTTGGCCCCGGCACAGGACAGGCTACCGAGCCGATACTTGATACCGGGTGCGATTATACAGCTATAGAGCTGGGTGAAAATTTCTCCGAGCTGCTGCGAAGCAAATACGGCAGCCGTGATAATTTCAGGCTGATAAACGATGATTTTATCACTTATGATTTCGGAGAGGAAAAGTTTGATGTGATATATTCTGCGGCTACCATACAGTGGATACCCGAAAAGGTGGCTTTCGGAAAGACCTTTGAACTTTTAAGAAAAGGTGGTACGCTTGGGATGATAATGCTGAGCGGTGAGTATGTTACGCCTCAGCCCGAGCTTTACGGTGAGATACAGAAGGTCTATGACAAGTATTTCAAGCCCGAGACGGCATATCCGCACGCAGGATTTGTGTATGAGAACGCTCTCAACTACGGCTTCAGGGAATTTGAAACAAGATATTTCAAGGGTGAGAGAGAATATACCGCAGATGAATATGTGCAGTACTTAGGCACACATTCAGATCACATAACACTCAAAGAGCCGTACAGAACGCCTTTCTTTGAGGGAATTCGTGAGGCTGTAAAGGCACACGGCGACAGGATAGTATATAATGACACTTACATAATAAACACTGTATGTAAGCCGTAATATATAAGGAAAAAAGATCAGGAGGAAAAGTCATGAAAGAACAGCTTAAAGCGATAGAGGCAAAAGCCAGAGAAGAGCTTTCAAAGGCATCTGACCTTAAATCGCTCGATGAGATCAGAGTAAAGTTTCTTGGAAAAAAAGGTGAGATAACAGCAATACTCAAGCAGATGGGAAAGCTGTCGGCAGAGGAGCGACCTGTTATCGGACAGCTTGCTAATACTGTGCGTGCAGACATTGAGGAGGCACTTACATCGGCGCAGAACGATTTAAAGAGCAAGGCGGCTGCAAAGAAGCTGGAAGCAGAGCGCATAGACGTTACTCTTCCGGGAAAGCTGCCCAGGCTGGGAAGCGCACATCCCCTCAACGCAACTCTTGCGGAGGTGGAAGAGGTATTCCTCGGCATGGGATTCGATATAGTTGAAGGTCCAGAGGTAGAGACCGACCACTACTGCTTTGAGGCGCTGAATATGCCCAAGCATCACCCTGCCCGTGACACACAGGATACATTCTACATAAATGAAAATGTACTGCTGAGAACGCAGACATCGTCTGTTCAGATACGCACAATGGAGAACAGAAAGCCGCCGATACGCATAATATCTCCCGGACGTGTTTACCGTTCGGATGCTGTTGATGCGACACATTCGCCGCTTTTCCACCAGATAGAGGGTCTTGTTATAGACAAGGGAATAACTATGGCTGACCTGAAGGGCACTCTTGAGATGCTTCTGAAGCGTCTTTACGGCGAGGAGACACAGCTTCGCTTCCGTCCGCACCATTTCCCCTACACCGAGCCTTCGGCAGAGGTAGACCTTATGTGCTTCAACTGCCGCGGCAAGGGCTGTTCGATGTGCAAGCAGGAGGGCTATGTTGAGCTTCTCGGAGCAGGCATGGTACACCCGAAGGTGCTTGAGGAATGCGGCATAGACCCCGAGGTATACAGCGGTTTTGCATTCGGTATAGGTCTTGAGCGTATCACAATGGGACGCTACAACATAAACGATATGCGTCTGCTCTACGAGAACGATATGAGGTTCCTCGGACAGTTCTGACAGATAAATAATGCTTTTTTGCCGCAGAAAATGTGTGCAGGGAAGCTGTGTTTCGGATGATAAAGCAGCAAAGATAACGAAAGGAAAAAATAGATATGGATCTTTCAATGAGATGGCTTGCGGATTATGTAGACTGCAAGTGCGATATAAAGAAATTCTGCGACGAGATGACCCTTTCGGGTTCAAAGGTCGAATGCTTTGGCGAAGAGGGAGATTATCTCTCAAACGTTGTGGTAGGTCATGTTGTTGACATAGTTCCTCACCCCGACAGCGATCATATGTTCATATGTCAGATAGATGTGGGCGAGGCTGAGCCTGTGCAGATAGTTACGGGTGCTCAGAACGTAAAGAAGGGCGACTATGTTCCTGCTGCAAAGCATAAGTCCACTGTACTTCACGATGGCAAGCCGGTGAAGATAACAAAGGGCAAGCTGCGCGGAGTGGCTTCAAACGGTATGCTCTGCTCGCTTGACGAGCTGGGTCTTACTCTGCATGATTTCCCCTATGCTATAGAGGACGGCATATTCATACTCGGTGATGACTGCGACAAGACTGTAGGAAAGGATATTCGTGAGGCTATAGGCTTTGACGACAAGGTAGTGGAATTCGAGATAACCTCGAACCGTCCCGACTGTCTGTCTGTTACAGGTCTTGCCCGTGAGGCAGCGGCTACCTTTAATGTTAAGGCTGATATAAAAGAGCCGCAGTTCAAGGGCGTTGACGGCGACATAAACAGCATAATGTCGGCAGAGATACACAATGCCGAGCTTTGCCCGAGATATATGTGCGGTTATGTAAAAAATGTAAAGATAGGACCCTCGCCCCGCTGGATGAGAGAGCGCCTTCGTGCAAGCGGTGTTCGTCCGATAAACAACTTCGTTGACATAACAAACTTTGTTATGCTCGAGTACGGTCAGCCTATGCACGCATTTGACCTGAGATATGTAAGCGGTGCAAAGATAAACATAAGAAATGCAAAGCAGGGCGAAAAGATAACGACTCTTGACGGTGTTGAGCGCGAGCTTTCGGAAGAGATGCTCGTTATAGCCGACGCAGAGAAGCCCGTAGCCGTAGCAGGCGTAATGGGCGGCGAGTACAGCGGCATCATGGACGATACTACTGCCGTGGTATTCGAGTCTGCCTGCTTTGACGGTGCAAGCGTCCGCACTACCGCAAAGAAGCTGGGTATGCGTACAGACGCTTCGGCACGTTTTGAAAAGGGTCTTGACCCCGAGAATACCTATCCCGCACTTATGAGAGCATTCGAGCTTGTTGAAGAGCTTGGCTGCGGCGAGGTAGTCAGGACATTTATCGACTGCTATCCCGTAAAGAAAGAGCGCAGGGGCGTTACATTTGATGCTGCATGGATAAACGGCTTCCTCGGAACTGATATCCCCGAGGCAGAGCAGGAGGAATACCTCACCCGTCTTGGCTTTGAGATAAAGGACGGCAAGGCTTACGCTCCCTATTACCGTATAGACATAGAGTGCAAGTCTGACCTTGCAGAGGAGGTCGCACGTCTTTACGGCTACAACAAGATACCCGACACCATCATCAGAGGTGTGGCAAATGCAAAGCTGACCCGCAAGCAGAAATTCGAGCGCACAGTTACAAGCGCTATGCTTGGAATGGGCGTAAACGAGATAACCACATTCTCATTCATAAGCCCGAAGTATTTCGACAAGATAAGACTTCCGCAGGACAGCAAGCTGAGGAATACTGTAGTCATCACTAACCCGCTCGGTGAGGATACGAGCGTGATGAGAACAACTATACTTCCGTCGGTGCTTGAGGTGCTGGCAAGAAACTACAGCTTCCGCAATCCCGAATGCTATGCTTTCGAGCTTGGCAACGAGTACATACCCGTTGAGGGCGAGGTGCTTCCCGAGGAGCCCGAAAGACTCGGAGTAGGTCTTTACGACACATCTGACAAGATAGATTTCTACACGATCAAGGGTATGGTAGAGGAACTGCTTGACAAGTGCGGCGCTCCCGGATATGAAGTTGCAAGACCCGCTGAGGATACCGTTTTCGGTGAGGTAAGTGCATTCCATCCCGGAAGAGTTGCTGTTATAACAATAGACGGCAGAGAGATAGCCATATTCGGTGAGCTGCACCCCGAAACTCTTGAGAATTACGGCATAGGCTGCCGTGCTTATGCTGCAAAGGTGCTTGTGCCCGAGCTTATGGAATACTGCATAGATCAGAAGACCTACAAGCCTCTGCCCAAGTTCCCTGCAACGACAAGAGACCTGAGCCTTATCTGCGACGACGAGCTTCCCGCAGCAGTAATAGAAAAGACTATACGCACAGCGGCAGGCAAGTTGCTTGAAAAGGTAACGCTTTTCGATATATACAAGGGTCAGCAGATAGCCGAGGGCAAGAAGAGCATATCATATTCGCTGACGCTGCGTTCGCATGAGGGCACACTTACCGACGATCAGGCAGACAAGGTAATGGACAAGGTGCTCAAGGCGCTTGCAGAGCAGGGTGCGGAACTCAGAGCGTGAGTTGTAAATTCATATGAAAATATGAACTGGGATTTGTGCAATTCGCTCAATATTTTACAAACCCCTTGTTATTTTCAAAGAAATGCGGTATAATATTTATAGTTATGAAATATGATTTAAATAAAGAGTATGCAGAATTTGACCGAGAAGGGGCTGAGCGGATGAACGATACACTGGAATTTACAATGCACAAAGAAAAAGACGATGAGATGAAGTCTACTCTCGAGACCGTGTATCGCGCACTCGTGGATGTCAAAAAGGGCTATAATCCCATCAATCAGATAGTGGGCTACATCCTTTCAGAGGATCCTACCTACATAACCACTTACAACAATGCGAGAAGTCTTATCCGCCGCATAGACAGAGATGAGCTTTTGCAGGAGCTGGTGAAAAGCTATCTTGGCCTTGAGGATGACAAGTAAGCGGCTCTGAAATAATGAAAACTGATGCCATAGCATGATATTTGTGCTATGGCATTTTTATTGACACAGATAAGAAAATACGATATAATTGATTTATTGATATTTCATCCGGCAGATCGGGAATACAATATGTCTGCGGCGGGGAATGGTGTAAATAAAACACATCAAAAAGAAATATGAAGGATACATAAAGGATACACGGAAGTATTATAATACATAACAGGAGGAAGAAAAATGGCTTACAAAGTGCTGCTTGTGGAGGATGATCCGCAGATAAGAGAGGTCATCACAGATTTTTTTTCTCAGAAAAATGACATAGACCTTATGACGGCAGAGGACGGCAACAAGGGGCTTGATCTTATATACGAGAACAGCTTTGATCTGCTGATGCTGGACATCATGCTGCCCGGTATCGACGGGTTTTCGATATGCCGTGAGGTAAGAGCGAAAAGCATAGTGCCGATATTGTTTCTCACTGCAAGGGGCAGGGAAGAGGATATAAGGTACGGTTATGATCTGGGATGTGATGATTACATAGTAAAGCCGTTTTCTCTTACGGCACTTTACGGAAAGGCGTGCGCTCTTATAAAGCGTTCAAAGGGTACGATGCTTGACCGCAGCATGGTATGCGGTCAGATAAAGCTGGACCCTGTTACACTTACCGTATCGGTCAACGGAGAACAGATAGAACTTCCGCCTAAAGAATACGCACTGCTGAAGTATCTTATGGAGCATGAAAACTGGGTGGTCGACCGTGATACTCTGCTGAACCGTGTATGGGGAGCAGACTATTTCGGAAGTGACCGTGTGGTGGACAATCATATCAAAAAGCTGAGAAAGGCGCTTGGCAGCAGCGGTTCACAGATAAAGACCGTTATAACGAAAGGTTATAAGATCACAGGATAGGAGAGCAGTCTTATGAATGCCGCAAAAAGGATGAAGCTTATCAGAAGAAGGAAGAGAAGAAGTTTTTTATCGCTGTTTTTGCGGCGGTTCATACCGGGACTCCTGATATGTGCAGCGATAGTGCTGGTAGGTTCGGAAGTTCTCACGGAGGTGCTGCGTTTAGAATTTATGTATTCGTTGGAGGGTCCGGCACTGGACTCTGTAATAAATAAAGAAACAGCGCTATATGACGGAAAAGGAGCTTTTGATCGAATGCGATCTTATTTGCTTTTTCGTTCAATGAGTTATCCTTATAACGATTTTACAGATACACAGGAAATATTTTCAGTCTACGACCCTGAGGAGGAAAAAGAGCTTTTCAGAACAACGGAAGTGATGGTAGCAAAGGTGCCTTCGGGTAAAAAGACCGAGCCGCCGCGTTATTATTACTTTGACATAGATGTTCTTGGCAATCTTTATGACAGATGGGTCGAGCTTGATCAGAGCAGGGATAATTTCAAGAAGAAAAGAAAAATCTATTATTATGATATCGTTGCAGATGATATATATATAAAAGATGATGGAACAGTTTTTCTTGGGAATGTAAGTATAGAAAAAGATGAATGGGCTTCCGGCGAATTGATAGAATATGGAGTAGTAGAAACAAGAGATCTTACACCCGAGGATACAACGGGAATGGAACATATCATATTTGATTATACAATTTATGGCTCGGGTGCTGATGCGGGTTATTGCAGGCTTAAGGGAGCCGCAAAGAATTCTGAAGTATATGATTTACTGGACGAAAAGACCCCTGATTGTTTCAGGGATAATTACGTGTATTCAGATTACGGGTATTACGGGATGGAAGAAGTCAATAAAATAGAATCTTGTAAAGTAAGTATGCCCGACGGGAAAGAATACATCGTAGTTCAATGCTTTTATATTTCTTATAAAGGAATGTACCGATACATACTTATAATAAGTTCAGCGGTGATCTTTGCTGTAATGCTGCTGATATCGCTGTTGCTGGCGTATATGAGGTATGTCAACGAACAGGCGCATTATGCCGTTGAGGACAGCCGCAGAGAGATGACTAATGCTATGGCGCACGATCTGAAAAGCCCGCTTATGGCGATATCGGGGTGTGCGGAAAATATGAAAAACGGAGTGATGCCCGAAAAGAGTCAGCATTACTCGGAGCTTATACTTTCAAATGTGGAGTATATGAACAGCATCATCGCCAATGTGCTCGACCTTGCAAAGACAGAGGACTTAGGCAAGCTGAAAAAGAGCGATACTTACTTGAAAGATATCACCGAAAATGCTCTTTCAAAGTACACGGATATACTTTCCGAGAGGGGCATCACGGCCGAGATCACAGGCGAGGCTGTCATAAAGGCAGACAGCACACTTATGATGCAGGCGATAGAGAACCTTGTGTCAAATGCGGTCAAGTACACACCCGACAACGGCAGGATAGACATAAGAATCAGTTCGCGGAAATACACAATCAAGAACGACAATTCGGAAAACACAGGCAAGTCGGCTGATGAACTGTGGAAGCCGTTCGTTAAGGGCGACAACAGCCGTACTGCCAAGCTGGGAAGCGGTCTTGGACTTTCGATAGTAAAGAATATATGCGAAAAGCACAGATTCAGGACAAAGCTTGATACATCGGGCGGAGTTTTCTCGGTGACGATAATATTCGTATTATAACGGTGGGATTTGCCTTTAGTAAAAACAAGGACTGCGGTCATGACTGGCCGCAGTCCCTGTTTTTTATCAGAATGCCGGTTCGTTTTTTTCGTCGGGAACTTCTATGATCACGGGTTCTGTGGTAAGTCCCGGGTCGTTTTCTGCTTCTGCACGTTCTTTAAGTGCCTGTGCAAAGGCTTTTACAACGATAAGTGCATCATCGTAGTTTTTTTGCATGGTTTCCTTGTCATCGCTGAGAGTTTTTATCGGGACTCTCATGCAGATGTACATATCATTCGGCATATTCGGGCATTTCATCTCATCTGCAAGAAATTTGAAGTTAAGCGATACGCCTCTTTCGTCAACATAGGGGTTATCGGGTATCTGCGAGGGAAGGTCCTTTGACATGATATCGCTGATGTCGGAGGAAAGGTTTGAATCGGCAATAACGACTATGTTTTCAGCGAGCTGCAAATTTGCATAGAACTTTTGACTGTTGGTAGCGTAGATAGTGTCATATTTTGACGGGTTGAGGGCACAGTTTATGATGCTGACCTTGACCTGACCGTCACCGTTAAGGTCGGGGGTGTATTCGGCTATCATATCGGAAAGTATGCCGAGTGATTCGTCGTTCTGTGCGGCATTGTCGCAGACAAAAAGAATGCTGAGATCGGGGTTGACCTTAGTGACTGCATCGAAGACCATGAAGCCTACTATAGCGACACAGAAGGTGCCGAGAAGTATCCAGAGTTTGTCGTGATACCATATGTTCTTTATCTTTTCCCAGCCGTGAAGTTCATGAACTTCGCTGTGTTCTTCTTTTATTATCTCGTCTTCATCGGCAATTCCTGCCTTCATTTTCATCAGGTCTATCCTGTCCTGCGCAATCTGCCGTTCACGGGCTTTCTGTGCCTCGCGCTTTTTTTTCAGACGCTGCTGTTCGGCTTCACGCCTTTTTTCCTCGGCCTGTTCACGTTCAAGACGGGCTTCTTCGGCAGCTTTCTTTTCAAATTCGTAGTCTTCATCGGGCACAAGATTTTCCTTGCCGCTGCCTGTTTCCAAGCCTTTTCCCATATGAAAAATGCTCCTCTCAAAATAGTTTGGATGTTACGGTAAAAGTCAGTCGTTGCTGACGTTGTTTCTGAGATATTCTCTCATTCTTATGCTGACGGTCTCGTCATCTGACATAGCGATCACCTCGTCACGGGATGCCCATCTGTAAGCGCAGGTCTCGCCGTCCTGAAGCCGTATGCTGTCTTTTTCGCAGTAGGTCACGCAGAGATAATGATAATACAGGCAATGTGTGCTGTCGAACACAAGTCTGCTGATCTCGGTGAGGGAAGATGCTGTTATGCCTGTTTCCTCGAAAAGTTCACGTTCGGCACATTCTTCGGGCGTTTCACCTTTGAGTGCGGAACCGCCTGCTGTTGCCTCCCATTTAAGCGGAGAGGTCTTGCGCGGGTCACGCTGCATAAGAAGATAGCTTCCGTCGGTATGTTTTACCAGCACGTTGCAGACAAGGTGGTATACGCCATCGGGGATAGTGCTTTCTTCTCCCCGCACAAGCGTCATGCCGTCGATCTTTTCATATTGTGCGTTATAAGCGTCCCATAATTCCATGTCTGTCACTCCCCGAAAAGTAATTCTGTTATACAAGTATAAAACATTATAACATACATTTATTAACCTGTTATTACCGATAGATTGAAAAATAGGTGAAATCTTGGTTCCGTGTCTGATAGATACTGTAATAAAGCGCTGCATTCCGGCATATAGATTATTACGAATCTTGAGCGATCGGGGTGAGAATATGAGCCTTACTGACAAACGCCGTCCTATAATGCTCGGTGAGTACATGGTCAGTCATGGTGCGACGGTAAGAGCCGCCGCAAAACAGTTTCGCATATCGAAATCTACCGTACACAAGGATATTCGCTGCAAGCTGCCCGAGCTTGACGGAGAGCTGTACGAAAAGGTAGCAGAACTGCTTGAACTTAACAAACAGGAAAGGCATATCAGGGGAGGTCTTGCGACAAAGCGCAGGTACGAGCTTGAAAAAATGCATAAAAAGACAAATGTATAAATATAAAACGGCTGCTTCGATAACTGCGGGGCAGCTGTTTTTCTTATCCCTGAATACATAATGTTTTGTGATGTCGAAAAATTGTGAATTTTCTTTAAATTCTCTTGCAATACCGAAAAAAATGTGATATAATTTAAAAGTACAGTTTAATGTACAGAATTTTTGATGAGTACAATTTTTAAGACGATATAACAGAAAAGGAGAAAAGCCATGAAATGCCCATTCTGCGGATTTCCCGACACCAAGGTCATTGATTCGAGACCCAGCGACGCAAAGAAGCGCCGTCGCAGAGAATGCACAAGCTGCGGAAAGCGCTTCACTACATATGAGGTGATCGAAAAGCCGCTCCTGATGGTGTATAAACGTGATAAGAGCTTTGAACCCTTTGACAGGATGAAGCTGTTCAAGGGACTGCAGAGCGCTATCAAAAAGCGCCCGGTAAGCGTAGACGACATGAATGCGCTGGTAGACAATATCGAGAATACATTTGCAAACCGTATGCAGACAGAAACTACCACCGAAGAAATAGGCAACATGGTGCTTCAGGGCCTGAAAGACCTGGACTATGTGGCTTATGTACGCTTTGCATCGGTATATAAGGATTTCTCTGACGTTGAGGAGTTCATAAAGATAATCTCGGAATTGCCCGGGGGAAAAAAGTAATATAAGCTCTGTCGCAGTATGTAACTACTGCGACTTTTCGCTACTGTGGGAAGATATGGAATGGACAAGGAAAAAGTTATTGATATTCTGACCGGCAGAAATATGAAGCCGATATTGCTTTTTAATGTTATCTCGGCATGGTCGGAAGATATCGGCGTGCTGAAAAGAAGAACTTTGCGGATACACAGGATACTGTCTGCTGTCGCGTGGGGGCTGTTTATTGTCAGCCTTATAAAAATGGCAGTCATCTTTCATACCCTGCCGGATGAGATGGGCATACACTTTATAGGATTAGCTTATATAGAAAAGGGAATGAACAACAGAGAGGTGCTGGATTTTATCCTGCACGGGTATCAGCATTATGATGTTGTGGGCACAAAGTGGTATATCGCTTATCCGTACGGTATAACGTTTTTAGCGCTCGCGGCGAGTGAGTTTGCGATAAGGCTGTCAAAAATGAAAAGCAAAATGAACGAGAATGACGCTCTGATGCTGCAAAGCGGTCTGACGCTTGCCCTTGATGCGGAACGGTTTGTCTGTACCGTGTATTTCTGTGTGGTCTGGACTGAGCTTATGATAAGGCAGCTTGAGATGAGGGCACTGTTCACCCAGGTATATGCTTTTCTTGCGATCGGGATCTTCTTTGACCTTATACTGTTTGCGGTACAGATGAGAAAAAAGAGTAAATGACGTTTTCTGTGTTTGCTGACAAAAGAGATATGATGTGATATACTTGTTGAAACCTTATACAGAAAGGAATGAAAGATATGGAGCATAAAGGAACACAGCAGCTTGAAACAGAGCGTCTGATACTCAGGAGATTCACACTTGAGGACGTCAATGCTATGTATAAAAACTGGGCAAGCGACGACGAGGTGACAAAGTTTATGACATGGCCTGCTCACCCGAATACCGAAGTCACCGGATATGTGCTGGGTGACTGGGTAAGTCACTATACCGATGATGACTTTTATCAGTGGGCTATCGTGCCGAAGGACGTGGGTGAGCCTGTGGGGTCTATCAGCGCGGTAAAGGTATTTGATGCTGTTTCGGCTGTAGAGATCGGCTACTGCATAGGCAGAAAGTGGTGCCATCAGTGCATAACGAGCGAGGCACTGAAATCACTTATAGATTTCTTTTTTGACGAGGTGGGCGCAAACCGCGTTCAGGCTGTACACGACCCTCGAAATCCCCATTCGGGCGGCGTGATGAGAAAGTGCGGCATGAAGCATGAGGGTACCCTGCGAAGCCTCGACAGGAATAATCAGGGTATATGTGACGCGGAGTATTACGGGATACTTAAAAGTGACAGATAAAAGGTATATAAAGACATGAGCCGCAGAGAAGTGAACTCTTCGGCTCGTTTTTGTGTGTTAAGACCATGCAGACCGTGGAAAAGACGGAGTAATGTGTAAAATGTATATTTTTTACATCAAGTATTGCATTTCAGTGATATTTATGTTATAATATTAACTGTATGAATAAAAAAGGAGATGAACTTGTGGATCTAAAAAAGATTTTTACTGAAAAGACAGATAATACATTCATACAGTTTTTCAGGTATCTGTTTGTCGGCGGTGCGGCTACGGTAGTTGACTGGGGCAGCTCGTCTCTGTTCTTCTATTTCGTATTCCATAAGAATTTTGCTACTGCATCAAATGTTATCGGTTTTGTGCTCGGACTTATAACAAATTACATCATCAGCACAATATGGGTATTTGACAGATCAAAGGTCAAAAACCGTGTTGCCGAGTTTGTCAGCTTTGCTGCGATAGGAGTTGTGGGACTTCTTATCACCATAGGCGTAACGAAGCTGTCGGAGCATTTGCTGGCAGATACTACCAGTCTGTATCAGATAATAGCCAAGGTCGTATCGACAGGCATAGCATTCTTCTGGAATTTCTTTGCAAGAAAATACCTGATATATGATAAAGCGTCCAAAAAAGCGGACAGCTGATCGTAGGAACAATTAAAATGAAAGGATTGACGATTCAATGAAAAATGTAGTAATAATCGGCGGCGGCCCTGCAGGACTTACAGCAGCGTATGAGCTCCTTCGCGATGGCGGAAGTGAACAGTACAGTGTTACTGTACTTGAAGAATCTGCTGTTCTGGGCGGCATATCTCAGACAGTACGCTATAACGGCAACCGCATGGATATAGGCGGACACCGCTTCTTTTCAAAGGATGAGCGTATAATGAAGTGGTGGAGCGACCTTATGCCCGTACAGGGAAAGCCTTCCTATGACGATAAGGTGCTCGGCAGGAAAAAGCCTTTTGAGAAGGATGGCCCCGACCCCGAGAAGGACGATGTGGTAATGCTTCTCCGCGACCGTGTGAGCCGCATATACTATAAAAAGGCATTCTTTGACTATCCTGTTTCCATGAACTGGAACACCATAAAGAACATGGGTCTGCTCACTACTCTGGAAGCAGGCTTCAGCTACCTCGGTTCATGTGTACACAAGCTCCCCGAAACAAACCTTGAGAACTTCTATATAAATCGTTTCGGCAAGGTGCTGTACTCGATGTTCTTTGAGGGCTACACCGAAAAGCTCTGGGGCAGACACCCGAGAGAGATCTCGGCAGACTGGGGCGCACAGCGCGTAAAGGGTCTGTCGATACTTGCGATACTCAAGGATATGGTATCAAAGATAATGGGCACTAAGAATAACAAGAATGCCGAGACATCGCTCATAGAGCAGTACTGGTATCCAAAGTACGGACCCGGTCAGCTCTGGGAGCTTGTCGGTGAGAAAGTCAAGGAACTGGGCGGCGATATCAAGTACGGATATTCCGTAAAGTCGGTCAGAACATCCAACGGCAAGATAACCTCGGTGGTTTGTGATACAAAGCGCGGCGAAAGGGAAGTGCTGGGCGATGTTTTCATCTCATCGATGCCTGTAAAGGATCTGGTTTGCGGCATGGAGGGTGTTGATGCTCCCGAAGAGCGCCGCATTGCAGAGGGTCTTCCTTACAGAGATTTCGTTACTGTTGGTCTGCTGGTCAACAGACTTGAACTTGAGAACAAGACAGACAAGCGCACTCTCGGAAATATCGTTCCCGACTGCTGGATATATGTTCAGGACAAGGGCGTAAAGCTGGGACGCATACAGATATTCAACAACTGGTCGCCCTATATGGTGGCTGACCCTGCCGAAACTGTTTGGATCGGCCTTGAATACTTCTGCTCCGAGGGCGATGATTTCTGGAATATGTCAGACAAGGACTGCATAAACTTTGCTATCCGTGAGCTTAGAAAAATGGGCGTTATCAAGAAGGGCGCAGTTATTGATGCTCACCGTGAGAGGGTGAAGAAGGCATATCCTGCATATTTCGACACTTACAAGGACTTTGATCAGCTCAAGAGCTTCCTTGATGGTTTCGGAAACCTTTACTGTGTCGGAAGAAACGGTCAGCACCGCTACAACAATATGGATCACTCCATGATGACAGCTATCAAGGCTGCTGAGGCTATCAAGGCAGGCTCTGAGAATAAGGATGAGATCTGGAATGTGAATACGGAGAAGGAGTACCATGAGCAAAAGTCCTGACGAAAGTTCACTTGAGATCAGTCCCCGCTTTACCGACAGACTGGTAAGAGCATTAGCAAAGCATCCTTATCTGTGTACGCTTGCTGTGTGCTTGGGTATTGACCCTTTTTACCTTGGCTCTATATACAATATACCGCCCAATGCCATGTATATCGAAGTCTTTATGGTATTTGCAGCAGCATTCTGGATAATACACCGTATAAGCAGAAAAAAAGCGCTTGGAAAAGGCATTGCCGTACTTTCCGCAGTTGTGGTGAGTCTGCTGATTTGCGCCGCTACTCTTATGTATTCAAGATCTGAGTACAAGGGTCTGTGGATGTTTGTCGGCGGAGTGCTTATCATGCTTTTACTGTACAGGTTCGCAAAGACCGATAAGTACAATGAACAGCTTATGTCACTGCTTATAATGGGCATAGGATTCATGCTGAAATTCTATTATGTATTCTACTCTTCTTGCTACACCAGGCAGAATGATGTTCATGAATTCGGCGGTCCTAACGGTCATGCGGCATATATGGAATATCTGCTGTTCAATCATAAGCTCCCTGATTTTGATGTGCGTACGGTATGGCAGTTCTGTCATCCGCCTCTGCATCACATTATAAGCGCACTGTGGATAGGTGTGAATGAGTTCGTTCTCGGTGTGGGACACAATCCCGCAAGAGAGTCGCTTCAGACGCTGTCGCTTTTCTACAGCATGACCATAATGATCACCTCATACCGTATCTTCAGACACTTCAGGCTGAAAGGACTTGCACTTTATGTCCCTCTCGGGATAGTGTGTTTCCATCCGTGTTTCATACTCTTCTCGGGTGCTATCAATAATGACGTGCTTTCGGTGGCATTCATGATGGGTGCATTTCTGTGTACGCTCAGGTGGTACA
>CADBTD010000233.1 GCA_902797535.1 uncultured Ruminococcus sp.
GAAGTGTGACCCATGTATACACTGCCGTCGGGGGTGGTCAGGACATACTTGTCGGTGCGGTCCTTATTGTTTGAGTCATAGCGGCAGCAGGCATAAAGGGTCATGCCCTTGTCGGGGATATCTATCTTTGCCTGAACGAGAAGTTCATCGACGCCGTACTCTGTGCTGTTCTTGTATATCTTTTCAAGGGCTGTGTTTTTGATCACCGTTGTGTCAAAGTCATCACAGAGAGTATATACGAAGTACTTATCGCTCTGCTGAGTGTCTATAAAAAGCGCAGGTGTGCTGTAGCTGCCGCAGGGTGAGGCAAGTGCGGGAGCGTTTTTTATCCCGATAACGGTATCGGAGAGCGCTTCTGCGGCGTTTGTCATAGCCTCAGCGGTATTTGAGAAGCCGAACACCTGATGCGGCTCGACAAAGGAAAACCACTTTTCGCCCTTGCTGTCGGTAAGTTCAACACCCTTGGTGAATTCGCAGTCTTCGAGATACATATATATCTTTTCTTCGGGGTCGTGGCTGAAATAGGCGGTGACATTTCCGCCCGAGGAAAGGGGTGCGCTGTACTGCACGAACAATCCCTCGGGCGAATTTCCGTCACTTTCCTTTCTGAGTTTCAGCTTGCAGAGCTGTCCTGTGTATTCGCCGTAGAGAAAGGCCACTGTCTTGTTGTTTTCGTTGACGAGCATCACGGGACCGTCAGTGGGTATATTGAAGGGGGCAGCGGCTTTATTTTCCGATGGGTATTTGACAATGTCTGTTGCGGAGTTATAGAGCAGATGAGCCTCTGCGGAGCGTGCTGATCTGCCGATGGGGCCGATCGTGCGGAGAAGCAGGATAATGACAGCAGATGCGGCTATAAGCTCAACAGGGCGCACCAGCTTGCCGAAAAAGGACATATTCTTTCTGTCCTCTTTGCTTTCAACTCCAAGACGGCTGAGCCATACAGCGAACGCTATGAGAGCTGCGCTGAACAGTGCAAGCGATGAGAGGTCTATCAGGTTCTCCTTTGCGGTGGCAGGGGAGAAGAGCTGCCCGTGTGAAAAGACTATGGCTGCCCAGAGATAGAACAGGCCGATGAAAACGGCGGTGAAGAGCAGTGCTTTGCCCCAGAATACAAGCAGGGGATGTTTTATGTCTTTCATTGCGGCGTTCTCCTCTCTGTAATTTGCAGGTCAGCAGTTTCTTTTTGAGTGTGCTGTGAGTTTTTTTCTTCGGTCATGGTGCAGTCAATGCTTTTGCCGTAAGACATCGTCCACAGGATAAATATGTTTACAGCGGCTGTGATGAGATACAGTATCACAGTTGTCTCGGAAAGTCCCTCAAGAAGTCCTATCATAATGATAGTGCCCGATATGTCCGAGATGATGCTTGCGGGCAGTGCTATTATCAGCTTGTCACTGAAGGGCAGACTGCGAGTGTCTTTAAAGAACAGCATATTGATATGCACTGCAATTATCAGCAGCAATGCTATGATGGCAGCAGCTGACAGTATCATGAGAAACTTGTCGCCAAAGGTCGGGCTGTCCAGAAATCTTTTCCAGGATATACTGAATGCTATGCCTGCCCACATAAGTGCGCCGAAAGCTGCGGCGGCTGTAAGTATCAATGTCCGTGCGGCAAGTGCTGTGCGGTATTTCATATAAGACACCTCGTTTCGCAGAAGCCGATGTGATGCGGCTTCGTTTTTCTATCTACATTATAATTCATATCGGCAGTTTTTACAAGATGTCGTGAGTCACTTTCGCACAGGTCATTTGTCACTGTTTTTCAGTTACATATGTCACAAAAAAAGCTGCGGTCACTAAGCCGCAGCGCGTGGTCAGTATATTCTTTTTGAGCGTGCTGTTTGCTTTTCTTCTTCGGTTATCAGGCATTTGTTTTTCTTGCGGTATGGTAAAACAAACAGCAGTACGATGATATCCGAAGCTGCTGCCGCCGCCGCAACTGCGAGGATGATCGGCATACCGTACAGATGCAGAAATACAGCTCCTATGGCTGCGATAAAGCAGACAAAGGTCAATGGTATTGCAGATATGATGCTGTCACGAAAGCACTCGGAGCGTGTTTCTTTTACGAATACCCTGTCTGTAAAAACAGCGAGCATGATGAGCAGCGCAAAGATCAGGGCGGCTTCGGCAGGCAGTATTATGACACCTGCTTTACTGATAAGGATCAAATTTACTGCAACAATGTTGAAAAAGAACAGATATATGCCGAAAAAAGAGGCAGCTGTAAGTATGATCGATCTTATGATAAGAGAAAAGCAGTATTTTTTCATAATAA
>CADBTD010000234.1 GCA_902797535.1 uncultured Ruminococcus sp.
ACTGGAAGTGGACCAACAAGTAATTTCCTTAAAAAGCTCAAGGCTCGACCCCTTGAGCTTTTTTTACAATGTATCATTTCTGAGTTGCTTTGCATAAAAAACGTTATGCACTTTTGTTCATATTGCCAAATTTTCCTGCGGGGTGCAATATTTCCTCTGCCTGAAAAGACTTCACTACAGGGAGGTGAAAATGTATGCATACAAAAAGTTCCCGAACAGAAGACCTGGAAGACGCCGTCTGCCGCTATAAACGCCTTGTTTACGGTATCGCAGTCAATGAACTGAACAGCCGTACCGACGCTGATGACGTCTTTCAGGAGGTGTTCCTGCTCTATTTCAGAAAAGCTCCCGTACAGGGCTTTGATTCCGAGCAGGGAAGACGCTCGTGGCTGATAAAGACTACGCTCAACTATTGCAAAAGGTTCAATTTCTCGGTGTGGAATACCCGCGTCGAGAAAAAAGACCCCTGCGAACTTGCAGAGGAATTATTCGAGGACGAAACGGAAAGCAGCATTTTTACCTCGGTGAAGGAGCTGCCCGATAAATACCGTATCCCCGTATACCTCTATTACTTTGAGAATATGCCCGTTGCCGAGATAGCACAGGTCATGTCACTCAGAGAAAGCACAGTTCAGTCAAGACTGCTGCGGGCAAGAAAGAAACTGAAAAAACAGATGGAGGGAGAGTTTTTCGATGAATAAGCATAAAGAGATATTTGAGAGAATGCACGAAAAAATGACTCCGGGCAGTGAGGCTGAAAAAAGACTTTTTGAACGTGCCGAAGCCGAAGCCTGCGGAAAAGTCATACCCTCCGAAGAAAACAGCGGAGGTATTACTATGAACAAAACAACAAATGAAATGACACACAAAACGGATACAGATACAGTACACACCCGCAGAGGCGGCTTTATTGCGGCGGCAGCAGCAGTTGCTGTGGTGCTCGGTATAGGCGGATACACTCTGTTCACAGGCACTCCCGACATAGACGATGCATCATCTCCCGCAGCGGCTGTCTCACAGGAAGATACGGCTTCCGATATTTCTGCAGCGGAAACTACCGTGACCGCAGATACACCCGATATAGACGAAAAGGCATCTCCCACGACGACGCTCTCGAAAGAAGATACGGATTCCGATGTTTCTGTAGCGGAAACTACCGTGACCGCCGAAATGCCCGAAAATGCAGACGTACTGACCGAGGAAAAGGCTCTTGAAAAGGGCTGTCAGCTGCTCGGTGTTCCTGTGTCCGAGGTTTCCGTCGGAGAAAACTATCTGAAGTGCGACTTCGGTGTCGAGACCTATGAATTTACTGTGTTATGCAGCAACGGAGTCACGGCGACACTGACGGTGCCCACAGGCTTGAAAACGGAAACGAACGAGGAATTTGATGCCTTTATGACCGAAACAGCAGCAGGTCAGGCGCTTGCCGACGCAGGCATAGCTCATGACGGATTTGAAGCGATGTGTGTTATCACTCATCGGGATGACGAAAGTCAGGAACCTTCAGACGATAACGGCTGGTCTGTATTATTTACAGCAAACGGCAAAGTGTATAATTACTTTATCACCGAACTGGGAAATATAGCCGATAAGTCCTCGTATATTATCGAAAGCTCCGAAGAGAACTGACCAAAGCAAAAGCTCAAGGTTTTATCGCCTTGAGCTTTTTTGCGCCCTCACAGAAGCAGATATCCCAGTGCAAGCATCAGCTTTATGTCCGCTCCGTTCTTGTAAAGTATATATATAAGCATAGCGATAAGCGCTTTTTCCTCGTCTATCCCTATAGCGGCGAGGTCCTTCAGCAAAGAAACACTTTTAGGCTTTTCGGCAGGTGCCTGCATATCGGACGGCAGGGGTTCGGGGGGCGGCACATACTGCTGTGAACGCCTTTTCATCTCCCTTACACGCCGAAGCGCTTCCTCCTGCATCGACATCATATTCTCGTCCAATCGCTGCACCTCCCGTCATATCAGCTCAAGAAGCCCCGAATCCCTCAGCATGGGGTACGCCGACATAAGCCTGAATATCTTTATGACTCTGTCCAGCTTTACCTGCGTTTCCTCTTTTAAAAGCGGTCTCAGCGCCACAAG
>CADBTD010000235.1 GCA_902797535.1 uncultured Ruminococcus sp.
TAGATACAGAGTCCTGCGATAAGGGTCGCAGAAGTTCCGACTATAACGTCAGCGGCACCGAGAGGTCCGAGCACGTTTGCGATAAAGCAGCCGATGGATGTTGCGATAACGTAATCCTTACTGAAAAGGCACAGCAGCATAAGTATCTCGGCAATGCGGAACTGTACACTCTGATATGAAAGCAAGTAGAATATAAGCGTAAGTGCAACGTATGACAAAGCCACAACGCCTATCTTGACTACTCTGAGCGTACTGATAGACTCCATTGTTCAACTCTCCTTGTTTTTATTACCGAGTGGTTTTACAGGGATCCACTCGCGGGAACGATACTCCCAAAAAAGCATACCCCCTGCCGTGACTGTTATGCTGCGCGGCAGCGGGATGTGCATTGGTTATCTGATTTACGGATCAGGCCTTGCCAACAGAACCGAACAGTTCCATCTTCTCCTTGACCTTAGCCTTGATAGCCTCGAATCCGGGAGCGAGGAGCTTTCTGGGATCGAAGCCCTTGCCCTGCTTGTCCTTGCCTGCCTCAATGTAACCCCTGGTTGCCTCAGCAAATACGAGCTGGCACTCAGTGTTTACGTTGATCTTTGCTACGCCGAGGCTGATAGCCTTGGTGATCATGTCGTCGGGGATACCTGTGCCGCCGTGGAGTACGAGAGGCATATCGCCAACGGTCTTATTTATAGCTGCGAGAGTGTCAAAGCTGAGTCCCTCCCAGTTTTCGGGATATACGCCGTGGATATTGCCGATACCTGCTGCGAGGAAGTCAACGCCGAGGTCAGCGATCATCTTGCACTCTGCGGGATCTGCGCACTCGCCCTTGCCGATAACGCCGTCTTCTTCACCGCCGATAGCGCCTACTTCTGCCTCGATGGAAAGGCCGAGACCGTGAGCAACATTTACGAGCTCGGTAGTCTTAGCAACGTTCTCGTTGATAGGGAAGTGTGAGCCGTCGAACATGATAGAGGTAAATCCTGCCTTTATGCACTTGTAGCAGCCGTCATATGTACCGTGATCAAGGTGAAGAGCTACCGGTACTGTGATACCGAGAGACTTGTCCATTGCAGCTACCATTGCAGCAACGGTCTCAAAACCGCACATATACTTTCCTGCGCCTTCGGATACACCGAGGATAACAGGGCTGTTCAGCTCCTGAGCGGTGAGAAGTATAGCCTTGGTCCATTCAAGGTTATTGATATTGAACTGACCTACGGCATATTTGCCTGCTCTTGCCTTATCAAGCATTTCCTTAGCAGATACTAACATTTTATTACACCCTCCGTTAATACATTTTTTCTGTGCCGCGAGTTTCATGCGACAAACTCATTATACACTTTTTCACTGTAGATTTCAAGGGCTTTCATCTTCTTTTACATTTGAAATATTTTTATTTAACATTTTGGACATAGAAGTACTTGACTAATAACAACGCTCTGCCGGGGGTCTCAGAGGTACAGAAAATCCCGCACAGGTGTGCGGGACAGGGTGTTCATATCATCTGCGGCGGCGTTTCTTTCTGAGTGCTTGTCCTGCGAGAAGGAGCATATCGCTGCCGAAAAATAATATAAGCGGCAGAAGCGGGAAAGCTATCAGTATCTTCTCGGAAAAGCTGCCGAAAGCGAATCTCAGGATAAGCACTGCGGCTTCGATAAGGGCGAGTATCTTTACCTTTATGGGCAGGATAAAGAACAGCAGCACTTTCTTTTCGGGGAAGAACAGTGCATATGCCAGAAAAAGGCTGAGATTCAGATACATTACCGACGAGCGGCCGCATACAAAGCCTGCGGCGATGCAGCATATAACGCCTGTAAGGTAAAAAACATCAAAACGGAAGCTGCCCCATGTTCTCTCGAGGGCAGAGCCTATAAAGTAACCGAAGTACAGTTCAAGAGCTGTGGAGAAATAGTCGCCGTAGGGCGGCACGAATACGAATGTGATGAGCCGCCATATCTGTCCGTGAAGTATAAGTTCTCTGTTAAAATTCAGGTAGTAGAACAGTCCGGTCCCGGGCGTGACAGCGGCTGCTATCACGATATCAAAAATGAACACAGCGGCGGATATCACAGTCAAGTAAAGCATCAGGCGTTTTATCGCAAAGCGTCTGAGTTTTAGCTCAAGGGGGTCAAGTATGCGGTCGATAAGAGGTTTTCTTTTGCGGCCGCTCTCAAATCTTCTGCCGTTTATCTCTACAGTGACGGCGGAAGGCGCTGACCTTGCCCTGGTCATTTTTATTGTCGTACCGCTGCCTGTCTTAGCGGATGTCATCTTTTTTCCGAACATTCGATCTCTCCTTTTGTCTGTGATACCCGGGGCAGATAAAGTGCTATTTCTTTTTTGAGGGGATAATGCTTGCTATGAGCATGACGATACCGACCGTGCAGGCAAGAGCGCCTACCGCCTCGTATGTATCGGGGGAGGGAGACAGATTCTTTATATAGAAAGTATTGGGGTCATCAGGGTCGTAAGACAGCGGGACCTGCTGATCCCGATATACTTTGTTGCTTGTGGAAAGGGAACCTTTATATTCTTTTTCGTCCACAAAGTACATTACCGTGACACGATAATGTGTAGTAAGTCCCGAATGACCGGTCGTGTATACATAGTCCACCCAGCCTACGGTCTTTTCGGTGCAGGCGCTGACCAGCTTCTTCTGTTTAGGTACAAGATATAAAAGGCAGACTGCTGCAACGATAAGCGCTATTACGGCTATGAACACTTTTGTGACAGGGTTTGATCTTCTCATATGCTTCTCCTCTTTTTGTTTATCTTTTGTCTATATGAATATGTTTTTGGAAAAGCCCCCAAAGGATATCCTCAGGGGGCTGTAGTTTCTTTTTTTACTGCCTGAGCGATCTTTCGGTACGGACGGTCTTGTTTTTTGATCTTGACCTATTCGTATTCAGGCATTTTTTTTTATCTCGTTATCACTGTAGTCGATAGTGTGTACGAGCTTGATATTTGCGCCGAGACCGCTGAATTTCTCAACGATATTCTCATATCCTCTTTCAATGAAGTGGATATTGCCTATCTCGGTAGTGCCTTCAGCGGCAAGTCCTGCTATAACAAGAGCTGCGCCTGCACGAAGGTCTGAGGCATTGACGGGAGCACCGCTGAGCTTATCTACGCCCTCGATGCATACAGCCTTGCCGTTTACGTTGATATTGGCGCCCATTCTGCGGAGCTCCTTAGCGTAAGCGAAGCGGCTGTCGAAGATCTCTTCGGTAACTATGCTGGTACCCTTTGCGAGGGTGAGCAGAGTGGAGATCTGGGGCTGCATATCGGTAGGAAATCCCGGATGAGCCATAGTTCTTATCTTGGTGTTGCGGAGGTCGCCTGTGGTGTAGACTCTTACAGAATCATCGAACTCCTCAACTGTAACGCCGATCTTTCTGAGAGCGACGATTATGCTTTCGAGATGTTTTGGGATAACGTTCTTGACGATGATATCTCCGCCTGTCATAGCGGCAGCTACCATATAGGTGCCTGCCTCGATCTGGTCGGGGATAACGGAATACTCAACGCCCTTGAGGTACTTGACACCCTTGATCTTTATGGTGTCGGTGCCTGCGCCCATTATTTCGGCGCCCATGCTGTTGAGGAAGTTTGCGACATCTACCACGTGAGGTTCTTTTGCGCAGTTTTCAAGAACGGTATAACCGTCAGCCTTGACTGCGGCGAGAATAGCGTTTATGGTAGCGCCTACGCTGTTCATATCAAAATATACCAGTGAGCCGATAAGCTTGTCTGCATAAAGGCTTACTTCACCGCCGTCGAGAGTATTCTCGGCGCCGAGTGCTGTGAATGCTTTAAGGTGCTGGTCTATAGGTCTGTCACCGAGGTCACAGCCGCCGGGCATTGCAACGTGCGCTTCGTGGAAGCGTCCGAGCAGTGCGCCGAGGAAATAGGACGATGCTCTGAACGCAGTCGCCATTTCATAGGGCACCTTAGGTATCCTTAAACTTCTTGTATCGAATCTTACTTTATTTTTTGAGAGCATTCTGATGTCTGCTCCCATTGAGCTCAGTATTTTAAGGCAAAAGGTTATATCGCTTATCTGAGGACAGTTTTCGAGAACTACGGGCTCATCACAGAGTATAGTTGCCGCTACTATCGGAAGGACTGCGTTTTTGGCTGCGCTTATCGTTACAGATCCGCTCAGCGGTACGCCCCCGCGAATAACTATCTTTTCCAACTCGTCACATCCCTTGTGTTTTAGTGGGCAGGCGCAGAAAGAGTCTGCACCTTATTATTCTTGCCGCAGCGGCTGTGATTATCACAGTCAAAAAACGGCGGAAAAATCTGGGGATTCGCCATTGGCGTGAAAACGATTATACCATCGTCATATCTAACGCCTTAATTATTCTATCACATAACGCCGAAAAAATCAAGAGCTTTTTTTCAATATTTTTACTTCGGAAACGTTTGAAAAATGTTTTTCAAAACCTTTCTGTAACTCATTTTAACCGTTTTGTAACTCTTGCGGTGATTATAATCGGACAGTTGTAACAATTCCGAAATCATTTTAAAAGGTTTCGACATTTTTGCAGTCCAAATTTCTCCCCGCTTTTCAAAAAAGTTAAGAATTTGTGCAAACTCGACAAACTTTTGCGTGTCGATTTGTGGTAATTGTTCTGTAACTACTTATCGTGTGTGCTGTAACCTTTGTAAACACAAGATGTTGCGGTGTTTTGCGATATTTATGTGACAGTCTTCTGAAAATTTTTTTCGCAAAAGCCCGCTGAAAAGTGTCACAGACCCGTCACAAGGCTGATAAAAGTCAACAAACGTGACTGTTCCGCATATCGGACAGTTGGATATCAGTCGTAAAGCACGTTCAGATCGACATTTCCCGAGATACCGTCTATTGTACCGTAGCCGCATCTCTGCCACATCATGTAGCTGCCTTCGTAGCTGTTGGTCTCGGCGTAATTTGCTATCCATACTTTATGGCCTCTGCGGTTCTCCCAGAAATTTTCAAGGAAATTGCGGCTGCTGTAGAGCATCGTGTCATAGCCCATGCCTGAGAGCTCGTCGGAAAATGTTTCAAAAAGCTCGTTAAGGTCATGGATACTCATGCCGTATGTCTGGAAGTGATAGAAGTCCTCCCAGTCAAAGGCTACGGGGAAATCGAGCTTTGCGCCGCCGAGGGAATTGTTTATCCATCTGGCGATGCCGCGCACCGTTTCCTCGTCGTTGTCCTGGCTGTAGAAGTACACGCCGACTTTAAGGCCTGCGGAGCGTGCCTTCCGCATATTTTCGTCGTACCAGTCATCGGGGTGTATCATGCCGTCGGCGCTGTATCCCATACGCATGATGACAAATTCGCAGCCTGCGTTTTTAACGGCGTTGAAGTCTATATCTCCCTGCCATGTGGACACATCTATGCCGAGATGTCTGCCGCTGCCGCCGTAAAGTGCGGCAAAATCCGAGAAGGGGAGCGAAGCGCCGGGGTCGTCGAAGGTGGGGGAGGAGGCGGAATAGCCTACGCCTATATCCACATCCCAGCTGGTGGTATTTCCGCTCGAGTCGCTGACTGTGACGGTTATGGGGTAGATGCCTTCGGTGGAAGTATCCACCGTGCCCGTATAAGTGGCGGTGGGGTGTTTGTCATAGTTGTCGCCGTAGCCTATCACGTCGTCAAGGTCGAACTGTGTTCCTGCGGCTACCGTATAGCCGTCGCCGGGATTCAGGCAGACGGGTGCGGTGGTATCACGCACGGCGTAATTGAGCTTGACTTCAAACTCCTCGCCTTTATATAATAGTTTTATGGTATGTTCTACATTGCCGACTATCGAAGTGGCTACTGCCTCGTCGGGATTTTTTATCTCGGCATTGGTCCTGAGAAATTCCGACATTTTTATACTGCTGAACACCTCGGCGCTGTCGGGGTATTCGAGGGTTATTTCCTTAGCGAGCTTTTTGCGTTCGGACTTTTTATCGGCATCGGACTTTGAAGAATCAGCTGCGGAGGAAGCGTCTGACGGCGTTACCGCAGGTTCGGGTGATATATCCGATGTATCGGCGGCTGAAGCGGTTTCCGAAGTTTCGGGAGTGACAGCCTCAACAGCTTCGGGTGCGGAGGTCTCTGCCGGGGCCGTAGCGGATGAGCTGCTTTCGCCTGCCGTGTTCCCGCAGGCGGTAAGTGTTATCGCTGCGATCGTGCAGCACAGTGTTTTTATTTTTCTGCTGTTCATATCGTTCCTCTTTTCCTGTTCCCTGGACTGTCCGCCGGTGCGGGCGGATGCTTTGTGCAGGTGACAGTATCGCCTGCTTTTAGCAAAAAGATAAAACAATTATAACATAAAACATTTAACTTGTAAAGGGCGGACTGCGCAAAATAGCAGAAAACTGTGTAAAATACCGTGCGGAAAGAAATGTTTCCGTCGGAATGTATTTACTTTTTGAGGATGATGTGGTATAATGTAAAATGATATACTATTTAAAGGAAATGATAA
>CADBTD010000236.1 GCA_902797535.1 uncultured Ruminococcus sp.
GACGAAGACCGCTTTGAGTTTTACAATGATGATGTTATTTTTACTATCAGTTGATATGATTCTTTCAGGGAAGTGATTTGAAGTCAGATCAATATTGTCTGCTCGTATTTGCAAAAATCAAAAAAATATGCTATAATTGTATCTGTCGTGTAAGGAAAGATATGAAAATGAAGGGTAAGGGATGATATATGATCAGGATTCTAATAATCGAGGATGATACAGACCTGCGTGAGGGTCTTTCTTTTTCTCTTTCATCAGAGGGCTATACGGTAATATCTGCTGAAACTGCATCAGACGGCCTGAGAGAATTTCGATATAATGATTTTGATCTTGTGCTGCTTGACTGCAATCTTCCCGATAAGAGCGGATATGATGCTGCTTCCGAGATCAAGTCGAAAAGCAGTGTTCCGATACTGATGCTTACCGCAAGAAACAGCGAAATGGACGAAGTAAAGGCACTTGAGCTGGGTATAGATGATTTTATGAGCAAGCCGTTTTCCCTTGCGGTGCTGAAGGCAAGGATCAAAAGACTTGTCAGGAGCAGCAGCTCCGAACAGATTTTGGTGTCGGGAGATATATCTATTGATAAGAATACCTGCAAGGTATATAAAAACTCACAGCCTGTTGACCTGAGCAAGATAGAATATCAGCTTCTCAGCTATCTTATTGCAAACGAGGGTACGGTGCTTTCAAAGGAACAGATACTTGAACACGTCTGGGACAGCCACGGAAGTTTTGTAGATGAAAACACACTGCAGGTGAATGTACGCAGACTTCGTGCCAAGATCGAAGACGAACCGAAAAAACCTGTAAGACTGGTAAATGTCTACGGTATAGGGTACATCTGGAAGAGGGTATAGCTTTATGGTCATAATCCTGTTTATTATTGCGGTTTCTGCATCAGGAATTGCTGTATATGAACATATCATGAGAAAAAGGTTCTTCCGCATGACCGATATGATGCTTGAACAGATACTTGAAAGAAAAGAGATAACGGTTTCACCCTTTGATGAGGGCGAGTTGTCTGCCGTTGCGGGAAAGATACGCCGCATACGGGAAAAGAGCGAGCATGACATATTGCGCGCGGAAAAGGAAAGAGAAGAGATAAACCGTCTTATATCGGATATGTCGCATCAGCTCAAAACACCGCTGAGCAGTGTGATAATGTACAGTGATCTTCTTCAGGAGGAAACTGACGAAAAGAATATAAAGCGGTTTGTCGGCAGGATGAAGATACAGCTTGACAAGCTGGACTGGATATTGCAGTCAATGTTCAAAATGGTGGGTCTTGAACAGAATGCCATACATTTCGAGCCTGAATACATCACTGTAAGAGATACATTGGTCTCTGCGATAAACAGCACATATGACAAACTCGAAAAGAAGGAGATAAAGGTAAACCTTATTCCTTTTGAGGACAGAAAACTTCTTCACAACAGAAAATGGACTGCCGAGGTTTTTGTTAATATACTTGAAAATGCTGTTAAGTATTCGGCGCAGGGAAGCATTATAGACATCGAAGTTCGTCCGTTTGAGATGTATACGGAGATCAGGTTTTCAGACAATGGGATAGGTATACGCAAAGAGGAACTGACAAGAATTTTCGGCCGCTTTTACAGAAGCAGGGATGCGGAAAATATCGAAGGTTCGGGCATAGGCCTGTATCTTTCCCGGCTGATACTCGAACAGCAAAAGGGTTATATGACAGTTTCCTCGGAATACGGCAAGGGAAGCTGTTTTTCTGTATTCTTACAAAACTGTCAGTATTGATATTGTTTTTTGTCAGTGCAGTGTAAGATTTGCCTGATATACTTATATCATGAGGTGAGAAATATGAAAGTATTACAGGTAGAAAAAATAAGCAAAAAATATGGGGAAAAGGAAAATGCAGTAAATGCACTGAACGACATCAGCTTTTCTGTGGAGCAGGGAGAATTCATAGCAATAGTCGGGACTTCCGGTTCGGGCAAAAGCACTCTGCTGAATATGATAGGAGGACTTGATATTCCCGATTCGGGGGAGATAACCGTCCGTGACCGCAGAATATCAGGGCTTTCGAGGAAAGAACTCGCAGTTTTCCGCAGAAGAAACATAGGCTTTGTATTTCAGAATTACAGTCTTATGCCCGTATTGAACGTGTATGATAATGCAGCTCTTCCTCTTACCTTTGACAGGGGAGGATACGTTGACCATGAGTACATCAGCGAACTATTAAAGGAGCTTGGTCTTTGGGATAAGCGTACACGATTCCCGAATGAGCTTTCGGGAGGACAGCAGCAGAGAGCAGCTATTGCAAGGGCGCTTGCAAACAAGCCTGCTGTACTTCTTGCAGACGAGCCGACAGGAAATCTTGATTCTCACACAACTATCGAGGTCATGGGACTTCTTAAAAACAGCTGCAAACGCTTCGGACAGACGATACTTATGGTAACGCATAATGAGGCTCTTGCTGAAAACTGTGACCGAATACTCCACATTGAGGACGGTATGCTTGTTTCCGAAAGGCAGGGTGACGGCATATGAGGAAGATCGCACACATTTCTTTCGGATATATAAAGCATTATAAAAGGCAGACAGCTGCGCTGTTTACAGGCATAGTTCTTGCGGCTGCTTTGCTTACAGGTATGGGCGGACTTCTTGCAAGCGGCAGGAACACAGCTCTTGAAAATGCAAGACGCTTATACGGTGACTGGCATTACAGCATAGCAGGCGGCACAGAACAGGCCGCTGACCTTGACAGAGGCAAGGCAGACAGCGGATTTACTGTAGAAAAGTCGGGACGGCTGTATTTCCGCCGCATGACTGAGGTGCCCGTTGAGACCGAATTTGTCTATGCAGACAGCGGCTATCTTGAAATGATGCACTGCACGGCAGAAAGCGGATATTATCCCAAAAGCGATAATGAGATAGCGGCGGATAAAGAGAGTCTGATGCTTCTCGGTGCGTCCTGCAAGACGGGCGAAAAAGTGCAGATAGGCGATGATAGCTTTACTGTATGCGGAATAATGAAGAGCCTGCCCGAAAAGCTGAACGGACATAAAGATACGTCAGCAAGGGTATATGTATCGGATACTTTTGGATATAGTGAGAACAGCGGTTCACTTTATATAAAGTTCAGGGAAAACGGAAATGTATATGGCCAGCTTTTAGCCTTCTGTAAGAAATACGGCGTTGATCATTCGGATATAAAGCGAAACGACGAAATTGACAGCATGGCAGGCGGAGATATGCCCGTAAGTGTATTGAAGACCGTAAAAGAGGGTATCTCACACAAAGAACTGGGACTGCCGTATATATGGGGTTCGCTGAATGAAAGCGGAACATTTTCCGAAAAGGTGATACTCGCAGGCATAGGTCTGTTCGGTGCATTTATGATATACAGTCTTTTCAGGGTATCTGTAATAAAGCGTATCCCTCAGTACAGTGTAATGGAGACCATCGGAATGACTGACGGATACAAGACAGC
>CADBTD010000237.1 GCA_902797535.1 uncultured Ruminococcus sp.
AAGATCGATTCGATCCTATGTTTTTGCAAACCTAATTTATGGTTAAAAAATCATAGTTGCAAGATCAATGCAGTAAATGCAGAAAAAAACTCGGTATATATCAAAAAGCGCCCGTCACAGACGAGCGCTTTGCATTAATATTATGATTATGCTCTGTTATAAAGTGATCAAACCTCTATAGTCTCAAGCTGAGATGTGCAGTGAGGGCAGCGTGTAGCCTCAAGAGAGATCTCGCTCTTGCAGAAGGGGCACTCTTTAGTAGTAGGAGCTTCCTCAACCGGCTTCTTACCAATGGTCATAGCCTTGTTTACAGCCTTAAGAAGGATGAAAAGGATAAGTGCGATTATAAGAAAGTTTATGACCGCAGAAATAAAAGCACCATAATCAAATGAAACGCCGCGGATCTTGAAAGTACCGCCTACGCTCACACCGTCTTCACTCGAACCGCCAAAAATAACAGCTATGAGCGGATTGATGAAGTTCTCTGTAAGAGCAGTAACGATATTACCAAAAGCAGCACCGATGATAACACCGATAGCCATATCCATTACATTACCCTTGAGTGCGAATTCCTTGAATTCAGTCATGAATTTTTTAAACATGATAAAACACGTCCTTCCAAATAAATAAAGTAAGTAGCTGTCTACGGGATATGACACATATCCGTAAATCACAAATCAATTATAACACAAATTGAACATATAGTCAACATAATTCTTCGTTTTTTTACATTTTATATTTAAATCATATCCATCACAAAGCTCAGAAAGAAATTTATGAACTTTTTGTAAAAGCGCATCAAATGTGATTGACAACCAATAGATGATGTGATATAATAATAAAGCTGAATCGCTCAGTAAGTTTAAAACTTGGATACTGGGATATCGCCAAGGGGTAAGGCAAGGGACTTTGACTCCCTCACCACTGGTTCGAATCCAGTTATCCCAGCTTAATATTGCCGCATCGCCAAGTGGTAAGGCAGTGGACTCTGACTCCACCATTCCGTAGGTTCGAATCCTTCTGCGGCAGCCATTTAAGACCTCACATTTTATGTGAGGTCTTTTCTTTTTTGTAAATTCATTTTCTAACAATCTTACAAAAATGGCAGATATGATTGCTGAAATTTTTATATTTTAAAATAATTCCGATCACGACAACGTTATCATTGATTATGTAAATGGTCATCCTGTACATATTGCAGCTTGCAGCACATAAACAAAAAGATAATTTTGCACAACCGACAGCACATTATCCATTCAAGAGGTCAGATTTGATTTTTTTCATCGGAAGATGTATTATCTTTCCATACCATTGATTCGGAGGTTATATTTATGGAAAGTAAAAAAATCAGACTAACAGTACTTACAGGTGTATTTGCAGCTATGATTTTTGTAGCTACTGCATATCTTCATGTTAATACCAATGCAGGATATACACACTTTGGTGACAGCATTCTCTTCATAGCCTCGAGTCTGCTTCCCTCACCATATGCAGCCGCTGCAGGGGCTATAGGAGCCGGACTGGCCGATCTGGTCTCAATGCCCATCTGGACACCGGCCACGATCATCATAAAAGCAGTGACAGCATTTTTCTTCAGTTCAAAAAAAGAAACGATAATAAACAAGCGGAATATATTATCCCTCTTGCCTTCTTTACTGCTTTGCATCATAGGATACAGCCTTTACGAAGCTGTCATAATGACAGGCGGATTGAATACCGCGTCTATTGTCAAGGCCTTTGCTTCAACTCCGGCATACTGTGTACAGATAGGCGGAAGCTCAGCTATATATCTTATTGCCGGTAAAGCACTTGACAAGATCAGCATAAAGAAGCATTTGATGCAAACTGCAGATATTACATCAGCAAAGTGAAATCTGTCTGAAAATTCGTCTTATTCTCTTGAAATAAGCCGCTTATCATGATATAATATAATGGTACGCATTCAGATCACAGACCGCATAAAGGAAAGAGAGATATGAGCATTAGCAAAGGTCTTTCGGTTTTAACTCTTCGCTCACAAAGCGCTATGTTCAGAACAGGGCTGACAACCGCCTTTTCCACAGCCGCTATTGGTCTTGGAATGGCATTGTATCTTAACTACAGCCTTACAAGTTCACCCGGATGGCACAATGACGAAAACGGTGCATATTATATAGTCCGCTCTACTCATGAACGTGCGGTAGGGCTGAAAATGATAAACAATTCATCGTATCTGTTCGATGAAAACGGTATACTCCAGACCGGCTGGCAGGAATACGGCGGGAATACTTATTATTTTGATAAATACGGCACCATGCTTAAGGGCGTGGTAAAAATAGACGGAGAAGAATACTATCTTTCGGATGAATCCGGCATATTCAAAACAGGGCTTCAGGATTTCAACGGTGAAGAATATTACTTCAATGATCACGGATTTCCCGATATGGGCTTTGACAACGAAGGCAGTTACTATTATGACGAAGAAGGAAAACAGGTACTCGGTTGGGCAAAAATAAATGACATACAGTATTATTTCTTTGAGTCCGGCGAGAAAAAAGGTCAAAAAGCCTCAGGTTTTACTGATATTGACGGCAAGACCTATTATTTTGCAACAGACGGTCATATGGTAACCGGTCTTATAAACATCGACGGTGCTGATTACGATTTTCAGCAAAGCGGTGTAATGTTCAAAGGCTGGACAAAAGATGAAAGCGGCAAATACTTTATGTACGCAGATGAAACGACCGGAATATTTGCAAAAGGATTTGTAAAGATCGATAATGAATACTATTACTTCGATCAGGACTGCCATATGTTGAAAGGCTGGCAGAATATCGGCGGAGAAAGCTATCACTTTGACGATCAGGGCGTTATGACCCGAGGCTGGTTTGAGGATAACGGTGAGAAATACTATTTTCACGAAAACGGCATATGCGCAAAAGGCTTCGTGAAAAAAGATCTTGAGTATTACTATCTTGACGACAATAAAAAACTGGTATACGGCTGGTTCACTGATGATGACGGCAATAGATGCTATGCAGATACAGACGGAAAAGTTCATCAGGGCTTTTTAAACTTAAATGGAAGCATTTATTTTTTCGATCAGGATACCCACGCTGCTGCATCGGGACTTACACATACTCTTCCCTACACTGATGCGCAGCGAGAAAAGATAAAACAGTTCAGACGAGACTACAAGCTGATGCAGCAGGCTCAGAGCGGATCCGATCTGAGTCAGGACGATCAGTCAAGATTAAATCAGCTTTACGGCACTTATTTGAAAGACGGCACTTATGAATCAAAAGTTCTCGGCGCTTACAACGCCATAGGTGAATCTATCTTTTATCAGCATTATTTCGGCACTGACAATATCATCAAGGTCGGATGGCAGACTATATCAGGGTATAAATTCTACTTTGATCCTGTAACAGGTGAAAAAGTCACGGGCTGGAGAGATATAGGCGGGACGAGATATTTCTTCGGAGATTTCGGAGTCTGCGCTATCGGCAAATTCAATATCGATGGCATGGAGTATGAATTTACCGCTCCTGTGATAACGGAAAGCACTTCTATTGTACAGACTCCCGAAGGAATAAGGTTTTCCGAGAACGGCGGATGGGCAAAAAACGGTTTCCGCACAGAAAATGGTCAGACCTACTACTTCAACTCACAAGGATATGCAGTTTCAGGACCTCAGACTATAAACGGTATGAGTTTTTACTTCAATAATAAGGGCATAATGTATGTTGGTGTAAGCAAGATCAACAACAATTACTACTATTTCTCCCAGACAACGGGAATGGTGTTGGATTCCTGGGTCAGCACAGATCCCGATACCACTTATTATTTCGGAAGTGACGGCACAGCAGAGACCGGGTGGTCCGAAATAGACGGCATAGAATATTATTTCGGGAACGATGGAAAACTTGCCAGAGGCTGGACAAAAATCAACGGATATAACTATTACTTCGACAATGGCGCTCAGCTCAGGGGTCCATTCAGTTCAGGCGGCATAATCTATGTCATAGGTGAGATAGGTTACGCCAAAGAGGGCTGGGCTGAATGGAACGGCCTTAGGTATTACACTGCAGCAAACGGAGAGGCCTATACCAATACGACCCTTGTCATTGATGGAGTGACGTACACTTTTGACAGTCTTGGTGTCGCGACCGAATCGTAGATCAAATATACTAAAACTAAAAACCGTCCGCTCTGACCGGCAGAGCGAACGGTTTTTTCTACATCTTGATGTGAAATACAAGAAGAGCAATATTAAAGAACACAAGAGTTGTTGATGCATCTACTATAGTGGATATAAAAGGAGCAGCCATCAACGCAGGGTCTATTTTAACAGCTTTTGCAGCCATGGGAAGTATACATCCGATCAGCTTTGACATAACAACGGCTGCAACTATTGCAAGACTTACGCATACGGCAAGTTTTATCACTTCAGGCTCACTATGATACTGTATACAGATCCTGATAAAATTAACAGCACCAAGTATGACAGCTACTATAAGCGATATCCTAAATTCCTTGAAAACAACTTTAAAGAAATCACTGAGTTCTATCTCACCAAGGCTCATGCCTCTTATCACCATGGTGGAAGTCTGTGAACCGCAGTTTCCTCCTGTACCTGTAAGTGTCGGAATAGATGCAACAAGAAGCGGCACAGTTGCAAAAGCGGCCTCATAATGACCAATGATAACGCTCGAAATTGTTGATGAAAGCATAAGAACAAGAAGCCAGACGATACGGTTTCTTGCGTGCTTGAATACCGAAGTCTTAAAATAGCTTTCTTCAGAGGGTTCTACCGCCGCCATGTGTGCAAAGTCCTCAGTTACCTCTTCTTCAATAACGTCCATAGCATCATCAAAAGTAACAATACCAACGATGCGATTTTCATTATCAACTACAGGCAATGCTACAAAGTCATACTTTGCAAACTGTGATGCAACAAGTTCTCTGTCCTCTGTCGTTTCAACTGTGATAACATTCGGATCCATAATGTCTCCGATAAGCTCATCATCATCCGAAGTCAACAGATCAAGTATAGAAACAACACCTATAAGAGTTCTGTCCTGACTTGTAACGTATATAGTATATACCGTTTCCTTGACCATACCAAGGCTTCGTATCTTTTCAAGTGATTCCCTGACAGTCATATCCTTTTTCATATATATAAACTCGGTAGTCATTATCGAGCCGGCACTGTCTTCAGGATATTTAAGAATCATATTGATCTGTTTTCTTGAAAGAGGATCAGAGGCTGCGAGTATTCTCTGCACGACATTTGCGGGCATTTCCTCTATAAGATCAACTGTATCATCTATGAAAAGATTGTCAATTACCTCTCCGAGCTCGGTGTCGGTGAAACTGTTTATCAGCAGCTCCTTCATATCCGAGTCCATATAGGTGAATACCTCTGCCGCTGTATCCTTAGGCATAAGCCTGAACAGCAGTGAGATATCTCTTGCATCTACTTCTTTATTATCGTGAAAGCCTTGGATCAGATCGGCTATATCAGCTTCTTCAAGCTTTGAGAAAATGTTCTTGACCTTTCTGAAATCACGGGCTTCAACAGCTTCATGCACGACATCGTACATTCTTTCACCCTCTTGCTGTTATTTTTCGATAGACTGTCTCCTTTGCACGTCTTGAGTTGAAGTACAATATTTTGTACAATTATTCATCTACAATAAGATCAGCCGATTTTATCGGTATAAGTGTAAACAGGTCATCAGGAGATACCTCTACCTGAAATCCGATCCTGCCTCCGCTGAAAAAAATGGTATTATATGCTTCAGCCGACTGATGTATCACAGTCTCGAACTGTTTTTTCATACCTATCGGAGAGCAGCCGCCATGAATATATCCTGTCAGCGGCAGAAGTTCCTTTGACTTTATCATTGCTACAGACTTTTCTCCGACTGCCTTTGCAGCTTTTTTCAGGTCAAGTTCCTCAGCAACAGGCACCATGAAAACATAGTTTTTTCCGGATTTTCCCACTGTAACAAGAGTTTTGAAAACTCTCTCCATAGGCTGACCCATTGCAGAGGCTATCTCCGCACCGCTGGTATACTCGCCTTCAAATGTATACTCGGTATACTTTATCTTAGCTGCATCAAGCACCCTCATAACATTTGTTTTCTGCATTTTCTTTGCCATAATGACCTCACACATTAGCAGGAAGACCGTTTACAGATACGTTATCATCCAAAGCGATAACAAGACATTTTCTGCCGCCTATCTCCTGAGTCTGAACCTTATCAACACTGTCTTTTCCAATATTCACAGTTATACCTTCGACCTCAACCACCGTTTTACGGTCAATAAGATTTGCGGCTGTAAGAGGCTTGTTATCAGTGGCATTTTCAAATACTTTTGAAACATGTTCGAGCTTATCCTGAGATACACCGCATTCCCATAATATAGAATTGAGCTTGCCTGCGTCTACCTGTGCCGGCTCGGTCTCATGAGTATATGAATCAACATACTCTGTCAGTTTTTCATTGACATTCGTGATGAGCTCATAATCAAGTTCTTCACCTACCACATTTGAAAGGATCTTCTGGAATGTCTGTTTTTCAG
Source organism: uncultured Ruminococcus sp. (assembly GCA_902797535.1). GTDB lineage: Bacteria > Bacillota > Clostridia > Oscillospirales > Ruminococcaceae > YE71. The sequence continues at coordinate 6,571 of CADBTD010000237.1, forward strand.
ACGGAGCAGTCATTACAAATTCACAGCCAAGGAAGTTCTCGACCACTGTGGTATTTGGCTTTTTGAAATTCTTTGAATAGTACATCACAGAGTTGACATCAGGTGCCCGTTCCGAAAATACCGGATACAGAAATCCATCAGTAGGCATACCTACGATCCTGTCACAGGTAGTCTTTTTCTCGATCTTACAGTTTTCATCACTGTATATCAATCCGTCAAAACGCAGATCAACAGGACAGATAGCAGTGATCACAAAATTGTAATCAAGTTCTGCATCATCATCCTCAAGGTCATCATTCTTATTCTTTTTCAGAACAGAATATGTACAATACGCCGAGAACACCGCAAAAGTCGAAATATACTCAACATTTTCAGCTATTCTCTTTAAAAACTTTTCATTTACCTCATCATCTGCAAGCTTTGAACACAGCAGATCATACATAAACTTCTGTGAACCGCCGTCATCATACTGTTCCTTAGGGAAAGCATACTCTTTAAGATTTTTTCCAAGAGTTCCGGAAAGAGTCTTTCTGAGTATTTCCATTATAAGCTCAGCCTCTTCGCTGTTCATAAGATTGTAAAGCACAGTATCTTTGTATACAATATTCTTTTCAGCGTCGATAAAAGCACTCAGTACTTTTCCGACGGTAAAAAATCCACTATCATCAGAGAAATTCTTCTTTATCTCAGCAATTTCTTTCTTATTCATAATATTCCCCCTGTTATATAAAGTTCACACATTATATATTATATCACATAATAGCCTTGTTTTCAATACGCACTGTCAAACTCAAAATGTAAATTTTTTAGGGGATAAAAAAAGCAGCACTGCCATAGCAGCGCCGCCATTTTTGTCATCAGAGAGTAAACATTATCTGGTTAAGTATGCTTTCAAGCATTTCCTGTCTGCCCGAACCGAGGGAATCAGTTACTTCACCCTTTTCAAGAGCATACTTCTCAAGGTCAGCCATTGTCGCCTTGCCGTCGATGATATCCTTGCCGATACCGCTGTTCCAGCTTGAATACCTGTCTTCAACGAATTTATCGATCCTTCCGTCTTCAATGAGCTTTACAGCTGCTCTGAGTCCGAAAGCAAAAGTATCCATACCTGCGATATAGCTGTAGAATATATCTTCGGGGGTAAAACTGCCTCTGCGTGCCTTTGCATCAAAGTTCAAGCCGCCGTTTGTAAAGCCGCCTGCCTTGAGCACTTCATACATACAAAGTACCGCATCATATGCGTTTGTCGGGAACTGGTCGGTATCCCAGCCGAGAAGCGCATCGCCCTGGTTAGCGTCTATCGAACCGAAGAAACCGTTATCTCTTGCCACTCTAAGCTCATGCTGGAATGTATGCTGAGCAAGAGTTGCGTGGTTAGCCTCGATATTCATTTTGAAATCCTTATCAAGGCCGTATTTTCTGAGGAATCCTATAACTGTGGCAGTATCAAAGTCATACTGGTGCTTGGTGGGTTCCTTGGGCTTAGGCTCGATATAGAAATCTCCCTTGAAGCCAATAGAGCGTCCGTAGTCAACAGCCATTCTCATGAGCCTTGCCATATTATCCTGTTCAAGAGCCATATTTGTATTGAGAAGGGTCTCATAGCCCTCTCTGCCGCCCCAGAATACATAGCCGCTGCCGCCAAGCTCAACAGTAGACTCGATAGCCTTCTTTATCTGTGCTGCGGCATAAGCAAAGACATCAGCCGAAGGCGATGTGCCCGCACCATGCATATATCTCGGGTGGTCAAAGCATTTTGCTGTGCCCCAGAGAAGCTTCTTGCCTGTTTCTTCCTGCTTTTTCCTGCAATAAGCAACTACCTTATCAAATTCGGCATTTGTTTCAGCAAGCGAGCCGTATTCGGGACTGAGGTCGCGGTCATGATAGCAATAATAGTCTATCGACAGCTTATCCATGATCTCAAACGCAGCATCGACCTTAGCTATAGCTCTTGCAGCAGGATCTTTTTGTCCCCATGTCTTATCGGCAGTACCGACACCGAACATATCCGTGCCGTCGCCGCCCATGGTATGCCACCAAGAAAGAGCAAATTTAAGCTGTTCTCTCATGGTCTTCCCGCCTACTACAGCATCGGGATCGTAGTACTTAAAAGCAAGTGGGTTAGTTGATTTTGGTCCCTCATAAGGGATCTTAGGGATGTTTGCAAAAAATTCGGTCATTTTAAAAACCTCCGATTCAGAAATTTATCTCAATACTGAGACATTCTGTACCGGCAAGTTTTTTGCTGAGTTCATCAGGCTGATGTGTTCCTGCATAAAGTGTAAAACTGTTTCCGAATCTTCTTCTGTTTCCGTTTTCATCTACAGCTGTGAAAGCCTTTTCATTTATTGGTATAGCGACTGTTGTCTTTTCACCTCTGTCAAGGCTGACACGCTTGAATCCGCAGAGACTTACATTGGGAACAGCATTCTCGCTGTGATCTTTTATGTAGACCTCAACAACGTCGTCTGTTCTGTCTCCGAGATTTTCCACATTCAAAACAGCTGAACCGTTTTCATATTTAAGATCAGAGCAGACTATGTTACCGTATGTAAGACCGAAACCGAAGGGATATAGGATATTATCGGTGGTGTATCTGTAGGTGCGGTCCTTCATGGAATAATCGGTGAAATCGGGAAGCTTTTCGGTGCTTTCGTAGAATGTAAGCGGCAGCTTGCCCGAAGGCGAGATATCTCCGAAAAGTATCTCGGCAAGGGCTTTGCCGCCCTCAGAGCCCGGATACCACGCATGAAGTATAGCGTCCGCATCAGCTTCTGTATTGATAGCACTGCCCGCTGCGCATACTATGATAACAGGCTTGCCCGTATCCATTATCATCCTGATAAGCTTCTGCTGACTTTCGGGAAGCAGAAGACCCTTCTTGTCGCCCGAAGAGAATTCGTTGCCTGTGTCGCCCTCTTCGCCCTCAATGGTAGCGTCAAGGCCTACACAAAGTATAACAACATCTGAATTTTCGGCTGCAGCAAGTGCTTCGGCGTATCTGTCGCCCTCCTGTGCAAGGACAGATGTTCTGTCCTTATAAAGATGACAGCCCTCGGAATAAATGACTCTGCCTGTGAATCTGTCCTGGATGCCCTCAAGGAATGTGATATATCTGTCGGCAGTGCCGCAGTAATTGCCTTCAAGTGCTATCCTGCTGTTGCTGTTCGGACCTATTACCGCGATTGTGCCTACAGTAGATTCATCAAGCGGAAGTATCCCGTTGTTTTTCAGCATTACGATCGACTTTTCGGCACACTCGAGCGATGTGAGCTTATGAAGTGTGCAGCTTGTAACGCTGTAGGGTATATCGTCATATTCGGTCTTTTTGTCAAACATACCGAGGCGTATGCGTGTTCTCATAAGATGAACAGCAGCCTTGCGGATATCCTCCTCGGTAACAAGACCCTCTTCAAGTGCCGAAAGCAGATGAACATAGGTACAGCCGCAGTTTACGTCGCAGCCCGTTTTCAAAGCCATAGCAGCCGACTCAACAGGTGACGAGGTCACCATATGGTGCTCGTGAAAGTCGCGTATTGCCCAGCAGTCGGAAACAAAATATCCGTCAAATCCCCATTCATCAAGCTTGCTCATAAGGAATTTGCTTGCACAGGCAGGCTCACCGTTTACACGGTTATAAGCACCCATCACACCCTCGACGCCCGCATTTTTGATCAGTTCTTCAAACGCATAAAGATATGTTTCTTCCATATCCTTCGGAGTTGCTTCGGCGTTGAACTCATGACGTACAGCCTCTGGTCCGCTGTGTACCGCAAAGTGCTTTGCGCAGGCAGCAGCCTTCATAGTCTTACCGCTGCCCTGAAGACCTCTTACGTAAGCCTTGCCGTTTTCCGCAGTAAGGAACGGGTCCTCGCCAAAGGTCTCATGACCTCTGCCCCATCTCGGATCACGGAAAATATTTATATTCGGTGCCCATATCGTAAGACCCTTGTAAATATCATGATCTCCGTGGCGCTGATATGCATTATACTTTGCCCTTGCTTCAGTCGATGTTATCTCAGCTGCTCTTTCGACCAGATCAGTGTCGAAGCAGGCTGCAAGACCGATCGCCTGAGGGAACATAGTTGCCGTTCCCGAGCGTGCGAAACCATGTGCGGCTTCATTCCACCAGTTGTAGGACGGTATACCCAGTCTTTCTACAGCAGGTGCATCGTATCTGAGCTGTGAAGCAGCTTCTTCTATGGTCATCTCCGCTACGAGAGCTTCTGCTCTTTCCTGAGCAGACAGTGTTTCATCAAGATATTTCTTCATCAGCACACCTCGCTTTCTGAAATTACTTATTTATCATCTGTCTGATCTTATCAAGATCAGGTTCATTATTATCCGAATTGTCAAACATTGACCATTTTTCACTTATTACAGCCTTTTCACCCGGCTGATATGCCCTGAGATCTCCGAGAGCTTCATTTTCTATGAACAGGTCATTGGTGTATACTTCAAAATTACAAAGATAATCAGGATAATTATACTTGCTGTCAAATTCAAATTCTTTTACAAAATACTGTTCATTAACTGCATATACCGAGAAACCGTCTTCAACATTAAAACCTGCCTTGAAAGCACGCTTTATGAGCTTATCCTGATATACTCTCGCCTCAGTGTTCGTAAGCTTGAATCTCGGATCCTGAATATCTGCATATTCCCATAATCCTATAACTCTGTTCGCAAGGAAGCCGCTCTTTCTTGTACACATCGGGATCTTGCAGACACCTCCGGGAGTGAGCGCGGTTATGGACCATGGAGCAAACTCCTGCGGCTCATCCGAAACATTTTCGATCGTGTGTGTGATATTGACCTTAGCCTCATCGGGATCAAGTTCGATCTCTATAGTGAGATGCTTGCCGAAAACGTCGGCAGCGGGCGAGACGGTCAGCTTTCCGTTTTCAACAGTGTACTTCACAGGATCGTTGTCGGGCATATAGGTCTGGGGCATTACCTCAGGCGAAAGCCAGAGTCTGTGGCCGCCATATGTATACCATGTACCGAACTCTCCCACGTTCTCCGCAAAGTGCCTTTCGGTATCTTCAAGAAGAACATTCGGTTTGCCTTTCAACGAAAAATATATGATCCTCGGGCCGAACTCTGTCGTCACACCAAGTTCTGCCTTATCATTTTCAAGAAAAATACATTTTCCGAAGTTTTTGTACTGTTTTTCGATAATTCTGACGCTCATATCTTCGCCGCCTCCGTATAAGTATCCTCAACAGACAAAAATCCGGCGAGTGGCTTGTCCGCCGAAATGATATGCCTGTTCGTATTTTATTATATCTTAATCATGTACTTTTATCTACTCATTTATTGCGCAGACAGTTTCAATTATTGCTTAAACTGATAAATTTTTGATATAACACATCCCCATTTGCCTATATAGACCTAGTCTAATTTATACAAAAAGTATCAATATCCGGTCGAGATCTGCCTTCTGTTCTCTTATATATCAAGCATTTTTTGGTCAGTTAAATGCAGATAGTGTGCCATTCTCGTCAAAAAATAAGCCGCAGGCTTATATTGCACTGCGGCTGTGATCTATTTTCTTCTGTTTGGCTTGGCAAGTTTCATCTCATACATTCTGGAATCACTCACCTTCAAAAGATCTTCAAGTCTTTCGGTATTATCCGTTTCAAGAAGATATGTGCCGTAACTCAGCTCGATATTGTATGGCTTACTGTTGTTATCATTGCATTCATGTGTGTAATCATCAAGCCTTTGAACAAACCGTTTCAGTTTTTCATCACTGTAGTCTGTAGCAAATATGTAGAATTCATCACCGCCTGCTCTTCCTGCGATCTCTCCGTTATCACAGCATTTGGTAATAATATTTGCAGCAGCCTTTATTGCTCTGTCACCCTCATAATGTCCGTACTCATCATTGATACGTTTCAATCCGTCCATATCTATTACCATAGTACAAACGGTTTCTTTTTTCCTGAGGGAACGAAGCGCTTTTCGCGAATGTTCATCAAAGCCTCGCCTGTTGAGCATCGCAGTCAGTCCATCACGGATGCTGAGATCTTCAAGGGTGCCGATCAGCTTTTTGATCCTGTCATTTTTCAGAAGTGTTTCCAGGGTCATTGCCAGATTCAGCAGCCAAACGTTATAGAACTCATTGAATATATCCATGTTCTCCATAGTGACAACAGCATATCCGAACATACGTTCGGCACAATGAACGCTCATTATGTAGTAAAACTTAGGTTTGTCGTTTTTTGTATCCGGGATCATCTGCCCTTTTCTGAGAATATCATCCGGTTTTATATGTTCTTCATTTTTATCTATCCACAGTGCAGGCCTGAACGAACCTGTAGGGCTTATATAATCGCTGTCATACGGCGGTCTTCCGTCACGATCTGCATGGACCATAAGGAAAAAGCTTGTATATGAACCGAAATTCACCGAGCCTTCAACAAATACAGACCTGAGCTGATCTATATTTTCAACTTTATTCAGTTTCAGCAGTGATGATTCAGCATCATAAAGATTATAGCTGAAATTTCTGTTTATATCGTATATGCCGTTTATGCTCTCAGCCTCATACTTATAGTCAAGAACAGCACATCCACATGACTGCGTATATATAGCTCTCGGATATATCTTCTGTATTTTATCTACAGTCTTCCCATCGCTTATTGCCATAAGAAGTGACAGGCTTTTTCTTGCGATATCAGCACGTTCTCTTGTTGCGGTGGTTATGTGAGGAAGATGCTGCTGACCTTCCAATGTTCCGTCAAATCCGGACACAGATATATCTTTAGGGACATTGATGCCCCGGTTCTTCAAAGCTGTTGTCAGCGCTATAGCCATATAATCATTTGCGCACACTATCGCATCGGGACGTTCGGGACGCGAAAGAAAGAAATCAGCTGCTTCTTCGCCTTTATGGAACCAAAAATCTCCCTCAAATACTCCTGCTCCGTCTTCAGGCATCCCATGCTCTTTCATCACACTTCTGAATTCTTTAAGGCGGACCTGCGCATCGGGATGAGTCAGATACCCCGACATAAAGCCTATATTCTTACATTTATGTACATCGATAAAATGCTCTATGAGAGTCCTCAATCCGGCTGTATCTTCAAATTCTATATTATAAAAACCATCGACATGGCTGCTTATCGAAACTACAGGCCGCTGTGTTTTTTTCAGTGCCTTAATTACCTTTTCCGCCATTCCGTCAACATTATAGCCTTCGCCGTCGAAAATAATACCATCGAACTGATCCAGATCGATATATTCAAGCATATCAAATTCATAGTCGCCGTACTGAGCGTTCTTATTCCCGATCTTTCCGAGAAAATTAAAATACACCATATTTATACCCATTTCCTCAGCCACAGCATTAAAAGAGGCGCAGAGTCCCTGTCGATATCTGCTGGTCAGCGTACATCCAAATAATGCCACAGTCTTCAGTGAATTGATCATTTTTTCTCACCTCACAGGAATATAGATAATTTGTTAATTTGATTATATCATGTATACGGCTGTTTGTCAACCCAAAATCCAACATTTATTGCTATTTTTTTAATATTTTCTATAAAAATCATTCATTTTTCAGGCTTTATTTTATCCGATAAGTTTCACTCATCAGTTCAGGCCCAAAATATGACCTGCTGCCTTCTGCGCAATATATCGCTCAGAAACAAAAAGCGCAGGCTGCCACCTGCGTTTACCTCATTATGCTCCCCTGCCTTTACGATCTGCAGGGAAATATCTTTCCGCTTCGATAATATCATCAAAAAATATCCTGTTACCGTCTATGGTCAGACATCTGCAGACACTATCTATCGAAGTTATCGCACCGCAAATATCAATATATGATGAATCACGATAATATTTCACCCTTGCATACGTTCCCACAGACAGCCTTTTGATGCAGCAGTCAAGTATATGTGCTCCATCTTCCGATAGTTCACGCTTTTCTTCGTAAACTTCGTATTTTTCCAGAATAAGATCGTAATACTCTTTAAGTGACTCAAACGGAATAAACATTTTTGCACGTTCTGCCTTATTCTCCATTATGACCACCTGCCATATCATTTCTCACAGGATCATCCGCTTTTCCCGAAAACAGCCATGCCGCAGGCAACAGAATTTTTAACGTGTCTGTTTCCTATGCACTGATTTTTTTCATGTACCGGAGCAGAAATAATGATCAGATCTTCAAATCGCTCGTATGTAAGGAAGCCAAAAGATATAACTATGCTTTTTACAGGATATCCGATACGGGTAGTTTCTGTGAAGAGCCTTTCAAGAGCATCTGATATCTTTTCATAAGAATCTGTTCTTTCAGTCAGTTTTCTTACACCGCCTGTATGTTTTATATTTCTGTCTGAATACTTAACGGAAAGCGCAACACTTCCTGCACACAGCGCCTTTATCATAAGTTCATCCACAAGCTCAGCAGTCATTTCTTTCAGTACAGCCGGAGCATCCTTGCAGCTATTATCTCCGGGCAGTATCCGGCAGTTCGATATTGAGCGGCTTTTTGGTTCATATGACTGTATATCTTTTATTGTGCAGCTCTCACGTCCATTGGCATGATCGATAAGATATTCGGCGGTCGGACCGAAAACATTGTAAAGGCTTTCTTCGGGTATGCAAGTTATATCCTTCAAAGTTCTTGCGCCTAACCTTTCAAGTCTGGCTGCCGTCACCCTGCCTATTCCCCATATGTCGGTCATAGGCTGATGTTCCCATACAGTCTGACGAAATTTTCCCTCGTCAAGATATCCTATGCTGTCGGGAAGATCATCAGCCGTTATATCAAGTGCAACCTTTGCAAGAAACAGATTGGTCCCTATACCCGCTGCTGAACCTATCCCCGTTTCACGCATTATCTCATCCATAAGCATCCGTGCAAACTCACGGGGCGTTTTTCCGTAAAGTTCAAGATATGGTGAAACATTTATAAACATCTCATCTATCGTGCAGATATGTATATCCTCATGAGAAACAAATCTGAGACATATCCCATATATCTGTACCGATATGCGCATATACATATCCATTCTCGGTGCCGATATGATACAGTCAAGATCTTCGGGTATCTCAGAAATACGGGATCGTTCCTTTACGCCAAGTGCTTTGAGTGCAGGAGTGACCGCAAGGCAAGCGGCACTGTTTCCTCTTGCAGTATCCGCCACAGCGAGGTTAGTTTTTAACGGGTCAAGTCCCATAGCAGAGCATTCAGCAGATGCATAGAAGCATTTCAAAGCTATACATATACAGATCTGTTCTGCCATATATACTCCCCCTTAGAATAGATCAGCCAAAAAGTCTTGTGCCTGTCCAGCCTGTATCAAACCTGTGACCCATGCTGTTCATCTCTATAAGCTTTATGTTGAGCAGATTCGGATTCACGCCAAGTATCATAGCCGTTTCAAAAACATCACGCCCTTCTCTCAGTATAGAGAGCAGTTCATCATCGTCTATCAGCAGATGTGCAGCAAAAACATTTGCCTCATACTCGACCTTGTCCTTCATATTGAATATCTCAAATTCCTTAAGGCAGTTTTCTTTAGCGATGTCGGAATGAAGGAAATAGTGTCCGAGTTCATGAGCAAAGGCAAGCCTTTGCTCTTCTTCACCTGCCGCTGATGAAATTATTATCACGGGAGCCTCAGCTATATATGTAAACAGTCCCATAAGTCCGCCTATCTCTTCATGCAGACAGGTTATCCCGAGCGCATCGCATATCTCGGCAGGATCATTTGTCCCTGTTTCACCGATAATGCGCTGTACCATTTCATATATATAACTCAAGATGCACCTCCGTCACTCATCGTCCTGCTGTGCGGCACGCTTTTCCTTGACTGTCCAATATGCCTTCTGCAAAGCAAGCATGACCTGATCAGCATCTTCCTCCGAAAGCTTTCCGCCTGCAAATAATCCTGCCATTTCACTGACAAGCCTGTCAGCCTGTACCCTGCCTGAGCTTCCGTGAGCATAAAGCGATGCCTCAGCAAAATCATTATCGCTCTCTTCCTTCCAGAAACGCACAGGAACATCGAAATACATCTCCAGGTTCGTATAAACATCTTCAGACTTAGGAACGCGCTGCCCCTGCTCATACAATATTATCGTGCGGCTGCTTACACCGATCGCTGCTGCTACCTCAGCCTGAGTTTTACGCATACCGACTCTTATGTGTCTGAGTTTCTCGCCAAATGTCATATGAATCTCCTCCTATTATTATTCACAAAAATGCCACGTAAGGTGAATCTTATGTATATATGATAGCACATAACTTCTGCAATGTCAAGTGCAAAATCACAAATGCGCTGTATTTACCGCATTTTTAGTGAACATATACTTTTTAATGTTCACATTTTTGTAGACTTGCACAATGCTCACAAGCAATGCATCTTGACAAAAGTTTTGTCTTATGCTATAATGTGAAACAACAAACAGAACAGTTCGATAAAGGAAAGGAAAAAATATGCTGAAAAAGAAGATATTATGCATTGCTGCAGCATTATCGGTCTGTGCCGTCACTGCACTGGGTGCAGCAGGCTGCAGCAATTCATCATCCAAAAAAAGTACAAAGAAAAAAAGCACTGCATCGAATGTCGAGACCTTTGACAGTATGCTCGACGAAACACCGGAAACAGACTCAAAGGTAGATGTTTACCTTGCAGATGACGGTACACCTTATTATATAGGGCCTGACGGCAAGAAAATGATGATAATCGCCATCGAGTTTGCGGATGAGGAAGATGATATAGATCTTGATCCTTCAAGCAGTGAGGCTTCAGACGAAGAACATATTGTACGCGGCGAATATAACTCCGACGGGCTGAAATTTACCGTTCCCGACGGTTGGTTTGCCGACAGCACATTCGGTTCACCTACGCTTTTCCGTGATTACGGCGAGGACGAAGAGCTTGATTATAACACAAATATAAGCATAGTACCTACCGAGTATGTATTCACGCCCGATACCGATGATGAAGGCGAAAAAAGTGAGATCACAGAGGACATTGTAAAGGATTATTTCGATGAGCTCAAAGATTCCGGATTCTACTCTGACATACAGTTCCTCGGTTCCGGAGATATAAAAGCAGCCGGTACAGACGCTAAATATTATGACATATTCTCCGAAATAGATGATGAGGACGAAGGAAAGATCGCCTACCGCACAAGATACATAATAACTCCCGGTGACAATTCACACTGTATCATAGTAACATCGCTTGACAATGACGAGCAGTTCAATGCTGTAATAGAAACATTCAGCAGCTTTGCAGACACGATACAGCTTCCGACTGCGGAGCAGATGCAGCAGCTTGAGGAGGAAGCCGAACAGGAGGCTCTTCTCGAATCGGAGGAAGAAGACGAGACAGACGAGGACGAATAACATCGCAAAAAATCAACGGCATCCATTAAAGGATGCCGTATTTTTATCCGAAAAAGCCGAATTTTTCAAGTGCGTTATAGATACCGTCAGCATATATATCATCTGTAACATGATCAGCATACGGTATGAGCATTTTACCATTTCCCATAGCTATAGATGTCCCTGCGGCAGAAAGCATCGGGAGATCATTAAGGCTGTCGCCTATAGCATAGCTGTTCGCCTTATCTATGCCGTAATACGCAAGCACCCTGTCTATACCTGTAGCCTTGCTGCAGGCATAAGGCACAAGCTCAGCAAAACCGCCTCCCCTGTCTATCCAGGAGAAATTCTGCTCGATATATGGCCTGAGCGTATCAAGATTGGTCTTTTCATCAAAACATATTATAAACTTATCAAATGAAAAATCAGAGTCATCAACAGACTTGTCAACGTTCTTTCCCTGTGCAGCGAAACTCTGTCTGATATCTGTTATCATTGGAAGCATACGAGCCCGAAAATCAAACAGCACACAATCCCTGCGTTCATACATAGGCGACGCCGCACACTTTCGTATCATCAGTGCGGTATCTGTGCATATGCGCTTTTCAACTGTACTGTAAAATATCTCTTTGCCATCACACTCTATATTTGTTCCGCAGCCGTATACATATCCGTCAAATCCGAGAGAGCGCACATCGTCACCAACATTTACGGCAGGTCTGCCGGTATTGACAAACAAGAGATTCCCTGCTGCTTTTGCAAGAGCCAGAGCACGAACGGTACTTTCAGGCACCTCATGTGAACCGTCCTCGGGTATGAGCGTTCCGTCAATATCGAAAAACATTATCTTTTTCATATAACTTTACCTTTCAATTTATATTCCGACTATAATCATACCACAATTTTTTTAACAATGCAAGCAAAAGATATTGACAGATGAGATAAAAAGGAGTATAATCAGATTATGTAATACATAATTTATTGTATTTTTCTTGTAGTTTTTACATCAAACATTGTATCAGGCAAATGGAAAATCAAAAAATTTATTTTAAGAAAGGAAATACATTTATGAAAAAGCATGACACTGTGAAAAGAAAAGTTGCAGCATTGACAGCTATCGTCCTTTCTCTTTCTGTTCTTGCTGCTTGCGGAAATAAAAATAACGAATCTGACAGCTCTAAACCTTCGGTGACTGTTGAAGAACGTCCTGTAGAAACAGAAGTTAAGACAGAAACTGTTACTGTTACAAATAAAAGCGATGATGATATTACTTCTGATACTTCTTCTGAATCTTTACCTGAAGAAAACGTACAGGAAGTTGTAGACGATTCAAATTTTGATCCTGCCAATATTCCTGTTGTCGGGACTGAGAAAAAGTTGTTTCGTGAAGGTGAGTTAACATCAATCCGCTATGCAACAGGGCTTGCGGGAAGTGGATTTGATTTTGACGTTAGTTCAAAAAATGGTCAAGCGTGTACTACCTACAGCTTTGAAATTAATTCAATTGACCCTAACGAAGAAGAGAATAAAAAATACGATGTATTTACTTTTATAGATATAAAAAAATAAAAAAATTCCACTCCCGATATGTCTCAAAAAGAAGATGTCGTTTTTGACCCGGAAAGTCTTACCGAATATTCTACACCGGTAGATATTCCCGAAGAGATAAATCTCACTTCTTTGAGCAACGGCTTTACCTTCCACGGAAAGCCTGCTATCAATTGGCAATTCAGTCAGTCCGAAACCGGGACAACTCATAAATTAACAGATGTGATGTTTGTCGAATCAAATGTGGTTGAAGAAAAAGGGAAAGAAATTGAAAAGTATGTCGCTGTATTATTTGACAGCGACTATTACGATCAGGAAATTTTGCCTTATCATCATTTTCTTTTTGCACCCGCTGCTGATAGTTACTCAGGCGACGTCAACGGCTTTAGACTTGGCGATACAAAAGATGTCGTAGAAAGAGCTATCGGTCATGTTGCATTTAAACCGGGCAACATGGAAATTACCGATGAACCGGTTAAAGGGCTTGAAAAGAATGGTGAGGACGGTTACTTGTATTCATTCTATCAGAACTATTATGGAACTAAGTTCATTGTTGGTTACAAAGATAATGTTGCCAAAAGAGTTATTATGATAAGTCCTGAAAGAGAATTAATAGGTTGATTATACCAAAATATATTTTTTACCCACATTATCAAAGGAGAAAACCGATGAACAAAACAAAATTCTTATCATGTTTATTAGCTTTTACGCTGCTGTCTATGACAGCCTGCGGAAAAAGTTCAGATGAAAAACCCGAATTATCAGTCAAAGTAACTCAGTCAACAATCGGAAAAATTGAAAGCGAACCCGAAGATGTAGTAGACTGTGACGTTGACATCGCACTTAATATATCCGACAAGGCTGAATTTAACAAGATCACTGTACTAAATTAACTAAAATATACCCGAGCAGACTTTTCAATAAGGTCTGCTCTTTTTTTGCCCATAGTACCCAAACAGCACCCAAATGCTAAATCCAATAAAAACAAAAAGCTCCAAAACAACGTAATAGCGCTGTTTCAGAGCCTTGAAAAGACGCGCGGATTGAGAGATTTGAAAGAGTATGACCCGTACGGGAATTGAA
>CADBTD010000238.1 GCA_902797535.1 uncultured Ruminococcus sp.
AGGATGCGTTCTTTGTATTTTTCACAGTTCCGTATCTTATGAATAGAGCTTAGCTCCGGTTCATTTATCAGGGATGACATTACATTTTCCGTGTCCGGTCTTTTTACGCTGTACGCTTCTTCGTAAAAGCTGAGATATGAGCTTTTGTATATGCTCATGGAATCAAAGAATGCCATAGGTCTGCTCAGTACCCTCATCTTATCTTTCACGGGAAGGCATCCGACATAGTCTGTTATCCGATCTATATATTCACAGGCAATTGCCTTATTTTTCAGCTCATGCAGGAATGCATCCGAAAAATCATCACAGACTGCGTATAAATGCCATATATCCCATTCAAAAGCGTTCATTGTCAGGCGAAAGCGTATATCCTCTTCCACCTTTTCGGCAAACGCTCCTGAATATTCGTTTTCAAGAAGAAATGGATCAGTCATGCTTATATATTTTTCCATACTGCGTTTTACGGCAGAGATATCCTGCTTTACTGCGGGTCTGTCATCAAAGATCGTTTCTGTCGCATCACTTTTGATGTAGTGTGCGTATACCTCGGCGGAAGTATCGGCGGATGAGTATCTTTCTATCATGGTGATATAGTCTTTTTCGGCAGCATAGCTGAAATAGTGACCTGAAGCAGCTTTTTTCAGAAGGCAGGCAAAGGCTCTCTTCTGATCTTTGTCAAGCTCACGGAAAGCGGATATCAAAGGAACGGCGCTTACATATGATATGACAGCATCACTGTCGAACTGGTAAACTACAACATCTGTCTTTTTTATTCTGCCAAGCAGCGAATCGAAAAATGCAAGGGGTGCGGAGGCTATGATATCCTGCTGTTCTTCGGGGAGAGTGTCTGTAAAGCCGAATATTGCATCTGTGACGGTATTCAGCTTTTCATCGGGTGATATGGTATCATCTGTCCTGTGCAGCAGATAACGCAGTCTGATGCCTGTTCTGCGGTGGTCCTTATAAAACCGCACTGTATTATCATCGCGGAACACGATACACAAGTCATAGAAAACGGAAAGCAGCTTATACTGCATTTCCGCGGAAGATGCTCTGATGTATCCGCCTTTATCCGCAAGCTCGCTGACATATGACTGAGTGATGCCCGTATGTGACCTTTCGGCAAGCTGTGACTGAGTGATACGGTCTTTGAACTCATCGAACAGGCTGTTCAGAAGCTCTGAAAAATCAGCCCTTGCCATATGAGAATATCCCCGATAAACGGAGCGCTCTCTGATATGCTTTTCTATCGCCGTTCTTTTGGATGCAGGCATTCTTTCTTCGGTGAAATACCTCTGTACAGTTCTTTTGCTCACACCTGTGACCTCTGCAAGTTCATCATATCTGATGCCGAGTTCTCTCAGTTTTGTTTTAATTTCAAAGTATATATCCGTGTTATCCATAGCTGTCACTCCTCGCAAACATATAATAGCACGAAATAACGGAAAGGTCAATATGCGGAAGAAAACTGCTGTCTTTACATTTTGGGCGAAGTGTGGTATAATCAATAGCAGAGTTTTGGATAAAGCAGTAAAACAAAAAGGCAGGTGTATCATGTACAAGGCCGTATTTGATCTGAAAAGGCTCACAAAGGCTGAGCTTACGGACACGGATATACGATATTTCAAGGTGCTGGCGGCGGCGCAGAGCGTTGACGGCAGCTTTACTGCGGAGGAGCTTTGTGCGCTCTGCGGTCTTGACAGGGAAACTGTGGAGGCGGCTCTGACGTTGTGGCAGAGTACGGGAGCCATGACCCTTACGGAGAACGCAGGCGGCATAAGCGGCCTTATCAGCGGTCTTGGCAGGGTGTACGGAAGAGCGCTTTCTAACGATGAGATATCGGGATTTCTGACGATAGGTGAAGAATTCGGGCTCAGCAATGACACGCTTGTGCTGACGGCGGGCTTTGCTCACAGGCTGGGCATGGACAGCACAGCGATACTGACTTCCCTGCTGAAAGGCTGGCAGACGGACGGGATATCGGGGGATGCGCAGGTAAGAGCGCAGACAGCGCTGCTTGAAGCCGAGTCCGACAAGATAGAGAAGTACCGCAGGGTTGTCTGCGGGTCAAGGTGTACTACGCCCGCACAGCTGAGGTATTTCTGCAAATGGGCGCAGGAGGGCGTATCCTGTGACCTGGTGCAGGCGGCAAAAGCGGTATGTCTGAAAAATCTCGGCAGTGTAAAGGCAGACTACATGGCAGGGATCATAAAGAACTGGCTGAGCAGAGGTATGACCTCGGTGCATGAGCTTGAAAATACAGGCAGAAAGTCAGTGTCGGCGGACGCATATGAAAGCTCGATAGACACCGAAGCATGGACGGATATGGTGGAAAAATTCGACCCCGATATGCTTTATGAGAATGATGAGTGACAGCAGTGCGGATATCTGAAGCGGGTCTTCAATGGCAGAATGTATTATTTTAGAGGAGTATAAAAATGAGAGGCAGTATTTTTTCATACGGAGTCATGATATTTTTCGGAGTGATCGGATTATGGGCATTTGCATACGGAGCAGTGGGATTTTTTCTGTATCACAAGAAAGTTGAGGCTGCAGGAAAAAACGGCAGCAAGGAAAAACGATCGAGAAGCAGCAGGTCACAGCGTGAAGCTAAAATAAACAGAGCTGTCTTTACATATGAGACAGACGGAAAACGATATGGGGCAAATGCAGTAAATCTTCTGGGCGAGGACAATCTCAGGATCAAAGACGGCGAGACCTATACCATAAAGGTGTCACCCTTTGATCCTCACAAGTGCTATCTGCCTGTTTTACAGCTGTACCGGGGCTGCGGACTGCTTGAAGCGATATACTATTTTATCCGTGGTGCGGCGGTAAGGCTCACGGGGCTGATATTTATTGCGATAGCCTTGTATACCTACACCGAATTTATACGGTGACAAGCATGATGCCCCCGAGCGCTTTTCAGGTGTCCGGGGGCATCTTCGGCAGAGTATGAAACTAACTCCCCCCCTTGAAAACACCGGACAAAAATAGTAAAATATAAATCAGAGGTGATACTATGATATACATAACAGGAGATACTCACGGGGAATATGATCATTTCCTAAACAGAGTGTACCGTAA
>CADBTD010000239.1 GCA_902797535.1 uncultured Ruminococcus sp.
GAGATACTGATATATATTGCAAAGGAGGATAAGCATGAAACAGATCCTGAAACTGATGAGGTATGACCTGCTGACTGTGCTTGGTGCATCTAAGGTCCTGATGATCATCGAGGCGGCTGTGCTGATGCCGATGGGATTATTTCCTCCTCTGACAGCGGTCTTCATTATACTGCCTGTAGCACTGATGCAGACTATACTGAGTGATACCGACGAAAAAACAGGCAGCAGGATATTCGGAGTGCTGCCCGTGAAAAAGAAGAACATATACCGTTCAAGGGCGTATCTGTACTATGCAGCGTTAACGGCAGGTCAGCTGTTTGCATATCTGATAGTGGTGATATCATTCAAGATCAATCTGCACAGATATATACCTCTTAACGATGATTTAAAAGAAAGTCTTACAGATATGGAAGAACAGGGAAACTGTATATGGATCATGTATATCTTCGCGCTGTTTTGCGTGTTAACGGTAATAGTGATATCAGGTCATCTGGTAGGGATGGCGTTTGGAAAAAAAGCCGCATCCACGCTGAAAGTAGCTGCCCTTATGACACCTGCACTGGCAGGATTGGTATTTGTGATACTGAGCGCAGCAGACCTTATACCGGTGATCGAGCTTACATTTATAAAACTGCCTGCGGGAAATATAGATGCAGGTCATATAATAAAATGCATTGCGGGAAATATCATACTGTTTGCTCTGACGGGAATATTCACGGAGCTGACCGCTGAAAAGCTGAAAGACCGTGATCTTTAAGGACGTGAAGCATATGGAAAAATACAGAAGAATAATAAATGCAGACCTGATAGCTTCGGGAAAGCGGAACTCAACTTCATCAGCGATGATAGCATTAGTGATCGTTATGCTGGCGGGTTCACTTTACGCATCTCCCATGTTTCTGACTATGATAACTTTTATACTTGGCAGCGTTCTGACGACCCTGTTCTTTGCATCAAATGGATATCATAACGAAAAGCTGTTCTGTCTTCTGCCTGTTGAAAGAAAAGATGTAGTTCGGGCAAGATTCATATTTCTGACAGCGGTATTTACTGCTGTTAATGCAGTGATATACATTATAGGACTTATCCAGGTGAAGACGGGATTTTTACTGGCAGCATATTTCGGTGCTGCTGCGGCGGAAGATGTGGACATATTGCAGTATCTGACCAACAGAACAGATATATTAGACAAGACAGGGCTGTACAATGTGTCTTTTGCGTTTGCTTTTGCGGTAAGCATAATAGTGATGTCACATCAGCTCAAAGCATATATAAAGGACAATTCGGTATATGATTTTTCGGCTGCAAAAAAGATAAAAAAGTCGGATATCATCGGTGCGGTCATTGCTCTTATCATCATCATCATCGTTTTAGGCGATGTGACGGGAATACTGCCTGTGGGAAAAGGGATCAGTACGGTCGTATTGCCTGTGTTATCAGGTATGCTGACCGTAGCAAACGGAAGCATATTCTGTATGTCAGCGATAATGATAGCAGTTTGCCATGTGACATTCATATGGGTATGCACAGAATTGAACTATGATTCAAAGGATATACAGTAAGGGGGCAACTATATGAAAAAGTACATAAAGAGGATAGCGGCTGCCCTTTGTGCGGGGATAATGCTTGCTGATATCGGCGGCACTGCGGCTTTTGCAGAGGAAAACGGACAGAATATACCCGACATAACGATACCCTCGGGGGACAGTCTTGAAAAGTTCATTCATGACACCGATGACGCTTTACGAGAGGTGGATGGAAATTCGCCCTCGACAGCGGCGGCGGTGTTTCAGGGGGACGAGATACTTTATGAAGCATACAGAGGCTGTGCTGACATAGAGGCAGGGATACCTGCTGACGAGAACACGGTATACGAATGGGGCAGCATAACAAAGACGCTTACCTGGGTGAGTGTGATGCAGTTATGGGAGCAGGGAAAGATAGACCTGGACAAGGATATAAGAGAGTATCTGCCCGAGGGATTTTTTCATCATCTGTCATATGATGACAAGATAACCATGACAGACCTGATGAATCACAGGGGCGGCTGGTGCGAGACTACTCATGCGCTGTTTGTGGACGATGAGAGCGAGCTGAGATCGCTTGGTGATGCATTACAGGAAATAGAGCCTGCGCAGACATTCAGACCCGGAGAAGTAACTGCCTATTCAAACTACGGGGCGGCGGTAGCAGGATACATAGTTGAGCGCATAAGCGGTATGGACTACTGCGACTATGTACGGCAGAACATATTTGAGCCGCTGGGAATGGAGCATACAGCCATAGGGCCTGACCACAGTGACAACGAATGGGTGCTGGAGCAGCGCAGACAGCTGAGATCATACAAATCTACGTTATCGGGAGAATATGCCGACATAGGGCACAAGCTCGACTTTGTGACGATATGGCCTGCGGGGTCGGCAACGGGAACGCTGAAAGATCTGGTAACATATACACAGGCATTTGTGGACGACGACGCACCGCTTTTCAGGAACAGGGAAACGCAGGAATTCATGCTTTCGGGAAGCAGTTTTTACGGGGAGTCCGATGTGCCCTCATGCTGTCACGGTCTCTGGCCCATGGAAAGAGGTGTCAGAACATACGGGCATTCAGGCGGTACTACTGCCTGCCGCACCGATATGGAATTTGACCCTGTGACAAAGACGGGTGTTGTGATAATGCAGAACAGCATATCGGGAAATTACGCAATTACAACTATACCGCAGGCGTTTTTCGGGGAACTTGAACCGGGAAAATACGGTGAACCGGCCGGTAAGGCAGACATGAGCGGACATTATGTGCTGTCACGTTCGATACACAGCGGTATGTTCAAGTTCTACGGTGCGATGAACACTGCAATACTGAACAACAATTTTTATGACCTGGGGAACGGTCTTATGCAGCTGAAGACCGAAGACGGCAAAGCAGCGGAATTACACGGGCTCAGCGAGTATGAAGGAAGAAAAATAATGCAGGCTGTGTCGATCGACGCAATATTCGACAGGTTCTTTATCCCAAAGCTGCTGCTTTTTGCGGGATATATATTTGCGGCGGTGATATCGGCGTACATACTGCTGGTAAAAATAAAGCTGGTAAAATACAACAGGTATAAAAAATTCAAAGGGTCGGCGGTCATCACCGTTTCCGAGATACTGAAAATAGTTTCTCTGCTGATACTTATGATATCCACAGGCTTTGCCATAAGCAACTATCTGAGTCTGTCCGATGCTTTAAGGGTGCTGACAGGGGTGACACAAATGATATGCATGGCGGTATTTGCGGCATCGGCGGCAGTATCATGTGCAGGACTTGCAAAGAAAAGCGAAAGCAGATTGATAACACTCGGGTATGCTGCGAACATTGCAGGCAGTGTGATATGCATAGCGGCTATACTGTTCTTCGAGATGTATAAGTTCTGGGGATGCTGAAAACAGGTGTTATGATATGAAAATAGTGATAATAAACGGTTCTCCGAGAAACAACGGAGCAACAGCAAAAATACTGAAATGCTTTGCCGAAAAGCTGTCTTCAATGAATGAAGCCGAGACAGAATATATAAACATTTCAGAGCTTGATATAAGACCGTGCATCGGCTGTATGTCATGCTATAAAAACGGAAAATGCTGTATAGACGATGACGGCGACAGGATATCGCAGAAGATAGGCGAGGCAGACGGTCTGATCATAGGTACCCCTACATATGCGAGCAATGTTTCGGGGCAGCTGAAACAGCTGATAGACAGGGGTCACTTTGTTATAGAACAGCTTCTGACAGACAAATATACCGTATGTGTTGCAACAGGCGTTAATTACGGAAACAAAGACGCTGCGAATGTGCTCGATAAGCTTTTCAGATATTCAGGCGGCTATGTGAGCGGCAGGATCACGGAAAATATACCCTTCAACGGCGACCCACTCGATGACAGCATCAGACAGCGCATCGGCATAACAGCATTTAAACTATATAACGACATAAAAAAGAAAAAGACGCACCCCTTCCAGAAAATATATCATAAGATCATATTTTCCTTCGGCATAAGACCCTTTGTGATAAAGCAGGGGAAAAGCTATCGGGGCGTAACAGAAAAATGGAAAAGTATGGGCATAAACATATGACCCAAAGAACATAAGAAAGAAAAAAATCTCCTCTGTGCCGTAAAGACATAGAGGAGATGATTTTTTATCGGTTATACGGGGTGTACCTTATTAGCGGCATCTGAATGAGCGCCGTCAATGCCGTACTTCTTATTGCGGCGTGCCTCAAAGAACTTAGGTGCAACCTTCGGGAACATAGCGTAGGTAAGAACATCTTCTTCCTGCTCTGTCCATTCTGCACATTCCTTGCGGAGCTTGTCGAGCTCGGGCTCTAAAAGGTCTGCGGGACGGCAGGTGATAGGTTCTTCGTCTTTAAGTATGAGCTTACGGAATTCATCGGAGATGGGTTCGGGAGTCTTTCCGTATTCACCCTTGACAAGGCCCTTGAATTCCTTGGTGACCATCTTATAGCGCTCGCCCATGATAACGTTGTACACAGCCTGAGTACCCACTATCTGAGAGGAAGGGGTAACGAGAGGAGGCGAGCCTGCGTCTTTACGAACACGGGGGACCTCTTCAAGAACTGCGTTGAACTGGTCTTCCTTGCCTGCTGCCTTAAGCTGTGAGAGCAGGTTGGAGAGCATACCGCCGGGCACCTGATAAAGCAGTGTCTTAGCGTCGGTAGCGAGCATTTTCGGGTCAAGAAGTCCGCTGTCCAGGTATTTCTTGCGGAGTCCCATGAAGTATTCTCTTATCTCACCGAGCTTGACAAGGTCAAGGCCTGTGTCGTATTCAGTGCCCTGGAATGCGGCAACTATGGATTCGGTAGGAGCATGAGAAGTACCGAGAGCGAGAGGCGACATAGCGGTATCCACCACATCAACACCTGCCTCGGCTGCCTTAATGATACACATGGAAGCAAGACCTGTGGTGTAGTGAGTATGGAGCTGTATCGGTATCTTGACAGCCTTTTTAAGTTCAGCGACAAGTGCGCTTGCCTCATAGGGAGTAAGAAGAGCCGCCATATCCTTGATGCATATGGAATCTGCGCCGAGAGATTCTATCTGCTTGGCGTAGTTTACATAGTACTCATGGGTGAAGGTCTCACCTAAGGTATAGGATATAGCTATCTGAGCGTGACCCTTTTCCTTTTTAGCGGCCTTAACGGCTGTTTCAAGGTTGCGGATATCGTTCAGTGCATCAAATATTCTTATGATATCTATGCCGTTAGCTATAGACTTCTGAACGAAGTACTCAACGCAGTCATCAGCATAGTGGCGGTAGCCGAGCATATTCTGACCGCGGAAGAGCATCTGGAGCTTAGTATTCGGCATATATCTTCTTATAGTACGAAGTCTTTCCCAGGGATCCTCATTCAGGAATCTGATACAGGAATCGAAAGTAGCGCCGCCCCATACCTCAGCGGAGTGGTAGCCGACCTTATCCATTTCCTGCATAATGGGAGTCATTTCGTCTATTGACATTCTTGTTGCGATAAGCGACTGGTGCGCATCACGAAGCACAGTTTCGGTAATTCCGAGCTTGCCCATCAATATCAAGTCCTTTCAGTTAATTTAGGATCAGCCTACAACGCATACGAGCGTTCCTGTTTCAACTGTTGCGCCCTTCTGGACGTTTACGCTGAGAACCTTGCCTGCAACGGGAGAGTTGATGTCATTTTCCATCTTCATAGCCTCAAGTATTGCGAGAGCCTGACCTTCGGAAACGGTATCGCCTACGGATACCTTTACATCAAGGATAGTACCCGGCATAGGAGCTGTGACCTTAGTGCCGTCAGCTACGGGAGCTGCTGCGGGTGCGGGTGCTGCCGCTGGGGCAGGTGCTGCTGCGGGTGCGGGAGCTGCTGCGGGAGCTGCGCCTGCGTCAAGTTCCTCAACGCTTACATCATAAGCCTTGCCGTTTACTGTGATATTATATCTTTTCATATGTAATTACCACCTATTCTTTATATTAAAGCTGGATATTGCTGTGCTTCTTGGGAAGTCTTGATACGCGCTTGCCTGCGAGTATCTCAAGAGCCGAGGTGAGAGTATCTCTGAGCTGAGCGGAGTCTATAACGCCGTCTATGCAGCCGTTTGCGGCAGCGGACTCGGGAGAGCCTTCATCAACAGCGTATCTGGCTGCGAGCTTTGAGCGTGCATCCTTAACGTCCTCAGCGCCTGCAAGTTCGTCATGATAGAGGAACTCAGCAGCAGTAATGGGTGCGAGCGGAGTGATGACCGCATCACTGAAGGCATAAGAAAGGTCAGCGTTTGCGCCCTTTCCTGCGAGTGTGATGAATGCAGCTCCGTACGCTCTTCCTGTAACCACAGATACCTTGACAGTAGTAGCCTCAGCGTAAGCGTGAGCGAGTTTGGCCATGCTTCTTACAGCGCCTGCTGTTTCGGTCTCATCAGAGCCTTCAAAGCCTGTTGTATCAACAAGAGTGATGACAGGCAGAGCGAAAGCATCGCAGGTACGGATAAAGCGTGCTATCTTGGAGCAGTCATCAGCAGTAAGAGGAGCCTCGGTCTTATTTGTTGCCACGATACCGACAGCAGCACCGCTGAGAGTAGCGAGAGCTGTAAATGAAGCCTTGCCCCATTCCGGATAAAGCTCGGTAACGCTGCCTGCATCGCAGATGCTTTCAGCGAGAGAAGCAGCATCCTTGCCGTTATTTGCATCGGGAAATTCAAATTCATAAGCAGGAACAGCCGAAAGGTTGTTCATAGGCAGCTTAGCGAGTATAGTCTTTGCAGCCTCAACGGCTTCCTTATCGGAAGCTGCAACAACAGCAGCAGTACCGTTTGCAGCGGCGTTATCAGACGAGGACTTTATACCCGAATTAGGTGATGCGTAAAGTTCTGCATCAGCGGACATCACGGTGAAATCAGCAGATTCAGCGAGAAGAGCGCTCGTGCCGGAACAAACACCTGCAACAACAGCGATCTGGGGAACGACGCCCGACAGATTAGACATAGCGAGAAGAAGTTCACCGTAAGCGGTAAGAGCTTCATGACCGTCGTTAAGGTCAGCGCCGCAGCTGTCATAGATACCGACAACGGGAACGCCTGTTTTAGCGGCAAGGTCATAGACCTTAGCTATCTTTTCAGCCTGAGCACGGTTAAGAGCGCCGCTGTTCACGGAAACGTCCTGTGAGAAAGCATAGCATGGTTCACCGCCTACATAACCGAAAGCGGTAACTGCACCGCAGAGCTTTCCGCCGCTTGAAGCGAATGCATCAAGTTCGGTGTACTTTCCATCATCGTAGAGATATGTAAGTCTTTCTTTCGCAGTGCTCGGTGCAGCGGCTGCCGCCCTGAGCTCAGCAGGATTTGACTTTGTATCAGCCATATCTTTTCCTCCATTCATTATTTGAACTGCCGAATACGGCAGGAAAATCAACATACAATACAATTATAATACATGAACAAAAATTTTTCAAGTATTTTCCCAAAAAATTATATATTTTACGATAAATTCATGAATATTCACAAATCACCGCTTGTTTGCTTTGGTTATAGCAGACCTTACAGCGCGAAGTTCATCAGGTTTAAGGTCGCGCCATTCGCCCGGTTTGAGCATCCCGAGTCTTATCGGGCCGACAGATGTTCTCTTAAGTCTGGCGACTTCAAGGCCTACAGCCTCGCACATTTTTCTTATCTGTCTGTTTCTACCCTCGGAGATAGTCATCTGAAGGACTACCCTGCCCGGCTGTTTATCAAGAACGAGAACGGTACAGGGAAGAGTTTTTCTCCCGTCTATCACTACGCCCTCGGAGAGTCTGACGAGTGTTTCGTCGTCGATATCGGGGCGCACTGTGACACGATAGGTCTTTGAGATGTGCTTGGACGGGTGCATGATATCATTTGCGAAAGCGCCGTCGTTTGTAAACAGCAGCAGACCCTCGGAGTTTTTGTCGAGGCGGCCTATCGGGTAAACTCTTTCCTCAACGCCCACAAGAAGTTCGGTAACGCAGCGTCTGTCAAGTTCATCGCTCATAGTAGTCACATAGCCTCTCGGCTTATTGAGCATTATGTAGCGCAGAGTTTTTCTGCGCTCGATCCTCAGATTCTCGCCGTCGATGCTTATAAGGTCCTTTGATGGGTCAGCCTTATCACCGACTTTTACGGGTCTTCCGTTGACCTTTACCCTGCCCTGACTTATCAGTTCCTCGGCTTTTCTGCGTGAGCAGTAGCCGCTGTCAGAGATTATCTTCTGAAGTCTGATCTTTTCCATATCCTTATTCCTTCCCCTGACTCCCGTCAGTAGCTGTGCGGCATCAGCCGCTGTTGTTTATCATCGCCGCTGCCGAGCATATCATCGACAGAGCGCATGAGCTTCTTCCATTCACTTTTATCAAAACGTTTCGCCTGTGCGTCCTCTGCCGCTGTTATAGGCAGTTCATAAATGAGCCTGCTGCCGCAGAAATATTTTACTGCGCCCACACGCTCACCTGTTTTTACCGGAGCAAAAGCGATACGGTCAAGTGACACTTTAGCTGTGATATCCTTTACTGCCGTGTCGGGCAGTTTGAGCGAGACGGGTGCTGCAACAGCGGTCATAGAGACTGTTTCGCCGCCTGCAAGGGGGATATCGTATTCTTTTCCCGAGCCTTCGAGAGAAACGCTGACCATGCGGGCGAAGCACCTTTCATAGAGAGCCGAATGGTCATGCCAGTCATTGCGGTCACCGAGAGTGACGCAGATAAGTTCTGCGCCGTCACGTTCGCAGGCCGAAACAAGGCATCTTCCCGCCTTATCGGTAAAGCCTGTTTTAACGCCTATGACACCGTCACACATACCCAACAGCTTATTGCTGTTGAACAGCCGTCTTTCATATGGCGGACACCCGAATCTGACCGTGGCAGACTGCTGTGAGCAGATCGCCGCAAATCCGGGGTTTTTGAGTGCCTCTGCTGCGAGCTTTGCCATATCGAAGGCTGTGGAGTAGTGGTCATCGGTGTAGTCATCAAGGCCCGAGGGGGTAACGAAGTGAGTATCTTTCAGACCCATCTGTGCCGCACGTTCATTCATTTTT
This sequence comes from uncultured Ruminococcus sp., assembly GCA_902797535.1. Taxonomy (GTDB): domain Bacteria; phylum Bacillota; class Clostridia; order Oscillospirales; family Ruminococcaceae; genus YE71. Next base: position 9,076 of record CADBTD010000239.1, read on the forward strand.
TCAACGAATGCGGGAACGCTGCCCGAAATACGAACAGCCGCAGCATTTGCAGCGTCATTTCCGCTGGGCAGGAGCATTCCGCAGACAAGGTCACGCATAGTGACGGTATCGCCCTCGCAGAGTCCCATGGAAGAGCCTTCGGTATGAACAGCACTGCTGTCCACAGTGAACGGTTCGTCAAGGTCACCGCTTTCCAGCGCAATAAGCGCCGTCATTATCTTTGTTGTGCTTGCCATAGGCATTCGTTTATGCTCATCATGGGCGTAGAGCACTGTACCCGTTCGGGGGTCGGTCACTATCGCCGCCTTTGCGCTGTCAAAGCTGTCGGCGTGAGCTGCCGCAGGGAGCGACATCATGCATATGATGATACAGCAGAACAGCACAAATATGAATATATGGTCATTTCTTTTCATTTTGCGCACCTCTTATCCGTTTTGTTACAGATATAGTGCGCAATCCCGCAAGCAATATTACTTACAGTGACAAGTAAATTATTCCTCTGTGTCTATTTCGAGAGTATCCTCATCGGGGGCTGTCTTCTTATCAACGAAGTCTATTATCTTGTCAACAACCTCGGGCACAACGTTAACGAGTGCATTCTGGTAAGGAGTATTATTTGTGAGCTGCAGGAGCTTGGTCTCGCCGTTTCTTACAACTATGAATGCGAGAGGAGATACAGTCACGCCTGCGCCCGAGCCGCCGCCGAAGCTCTCCTTACTGCCCCAGTCGGTGCCGCCCGAAGCAAGTCCGAATGATACCTTTGATACGGGGATTATGGTAGTGCCGTCGGGGGTAGTGATAGGTTTTCCTATGACGGTCTGGGAGTCTGAAAGCTCCTTTACCTTTTCCATTGCAGACTTGACGAGCTGTTCGAGCTTGCTGTTTTCACTTGCCATTTTCGATCAATCCTTCCTTTGCCGGTGAGCTTATACAGGCTCAGCCGATGCTTGATTATTATTTTTAAGCGCTTTTTTCTGTTTTCTTTTTTTCAGTTTCTGACCGATGTATATGAACGGGTATCTTATACCTATACATAAAACTATCGCTATCAGCGTTGAGGGTCTTACTCTTACAGTGATATCGGCACCGCCGTCTATATGATCTTCAGCCCACCTGACATCCACACGGCATTTTTTTACCTTGCAGGTAAAGATCACCGCGAGCTTGTGTATTATCTCGGTGACAGCTGCCTGTATCATCCCGTAGAAGACAGCCGCTTCATGAGCGTCAACTCTTCCCTCTTCTATCCACACATCATCTATGCTGAACCTTACGGCCTTGCAGAGTTTTCTGAAGAGTTTCCATGTGGTGGGGATATACGGACTGTACTTTTCCCACTTGGCACGCAGCGACTGTATCTTTGCGCGAATGCCGCCGTTCTTTTTGCTGCTATCTGTTTTTTTGGACTTTTTGTCTTTTTTCTTATCCTCTTCGAGGACGGGGTTATCATCATTTTCAGGCTCGCCGTCCCACTGTTCTCCCACAGTTTCGGATGGAGTATTTTCCTCAGCAGAGGGAGTATGTTCATCATTCTGTTCAGCGGGCTGTTCGTCAGCGATATCTTCGGCTTCTTCAAGGCTGTCGATATCATCTTCAAGCTCGTCCTCAAAATCGTCATCAGAGAGAGAGGGCTGTTCTTCGGCAGAATGTTTTTTCTTTCTCGGGTAGAGCGTGAAGCCCATGAATTTCAGTTTGATGCTTATGCCGTCACGGGCAGCGTGAAGCTGTACCGTAGCCGAAAAATGAAGTATCACTATTATCAGTATCAGCAGGATAAGGAGTATCCAGCCGATTATTTTCAGTACAATTATTTCTGCCGCCCCCTTTCTTTACATTATGCCTGCGGGTCATCAGCCGTCCTGTTCGCTTTCGTCAACGATATTCATATCGTCATCGAAGCTGAGCTGTTCCTTTCTGTCCGGAAGCGGCGGAAGATCTTCAAGAGAAGAAAGTCCGAACGCCCTGAGAAAGTTGTCGGTGGTCTTATATGCCACAGGTCTGCCCGGCAGGTTAAGTCTTCCCGTTTCGCAGAGAAGGTCTTTTTCTACAAGAGAATTGACCACACTTGAGGAGTCAACTCCCCTGACGTGTTCCACAAATGCCTTGGTGACAGGCTGATTATAGGCTGCTATCGTAAGGACCTCCATAGCCGCAGGAGAAAGCGATGCGCCCTTCTTTATTTCAAGAACTGCCTTGACATCGGAAGCGTACTGTTTTTTAACGGCAAGCTGATAGCAGTCGTTAAGGCGAAGCATTTCTATGCCGCTGTTTTTCTTGTCGTACTTTTCATCAAGGTATTCGGCGGCTTCTTTAAGTTCTTTTTTTGTTATGCCGAGGGCAGCGCAGATCTTTTCGGCAGAAAGCGGGTCGCCGCTTGAAAACAATACCGCCTCGATATGTGCGGCAAGCAGTTTCAGATCGCTCATAGCCTTTCCCTCCGGTATCTCCAGGCGCTGTGCTTATCTTTCGGGAAGCCCCAGTATCGGCGCACAGCAAATCGGTTTATCCATTTTATCTTATCATCATTGTCAGGCACATCTGACTGTTCACGATCCTCCGTCAGGACAGGGATATCCGGGTGAACATCGTCTGTCTTTTCAGCGGGGATATCGTAAGTTTTATCTGCCGCCGCGGTGTTTTCGGGCTGAGAAACGCAGATCTCTGCCTGTATATAGGGCGGCAGCTGTGCTTTTGTTTCAGCGGTATGCGCAGCAGTGGGCTGTTCTTCCGCAGGCGGATCGTTGAACAGAACAAAAGCAGGTATAGCAAGCGAATGTCTTGCCGCCATAGTTTCAAGAGCGATGCGGAAAGGGCGTTCCTTTTCGGGGGAAGGCATTCCGGCAGGCGTTTCATCGGCGGCGGCTGAAAGAGTTCCGCATTCATTTTCCGTATCATCCGCAGTTTCAGCGGTATCTTCGGCAGTATCGTAAAGATCGTCTGTCTGTTCGTCGCAAAGGCTCTCTTCCTCGGCGGAGTCGAACCCGGTCACAGTCACAGCGGTGTCATCTGTCTGCGGGTGTTTTCTCGGAGCGCTGCGGTTAAAGCTGATGAGAGTGTTATCGTCATTCAGCATTATCCTGCCCGATTTGGCGAGTTCGAGCACCGCGAGAAATGTCGCTACCCTTGAAGACTTATCCGTGATGTCCTCATAAAGTTCGGAGATAGTACATTCACCCGATCTCAGAAGTCTTTTGAGAACGTGGATTATCTTTGAGGTGACCGTGACGAAGCGTGACCTGACAAGAGGAGTGAACTGTTCTGCCCTTACGGGGCGCATACTTCTTGCCTTTGCGCTCATACCAAGATAGGCTTCGACCAGTTTTGCGGGGTCGATAGTACCTGTAAAGACCTTATTTACAGGGAGCTTTTCCGGAGGACGCACAAAAACGTCACCATAAACGCTCTGTCTGCTGAGGCGCTGTGCAGCGGCCTTGCAGGCGGAGTAGTCGAGCAGCTCGCCCTGAAGTTCTTTTTTCATCTCTTCTGCCTCTTCGGGCTGAGGGAGCAAAGAGCAGGTCTTTATGTACACGAGCCTTGCAGCCATTGCAAGGAAGTCACCTGCAGAGTCAAAATCCTGCTCCTCAAGACCCTCGATATATTCGAGGTACTGTTCAAGCAGCAGAGATATCTCAATATCATAAATGTTCAGCTTGTGCTTGGCTATGAGATGAAGCAGCAGGTCAAGAGGACCCTCAAAGGCATCAAGCTTAAATTCGGGGATACTCATGACAGCACTGACCAGGCTATCTTATCAACAAAAGAAAGAAGAAAAGAGAGACCGTTATATGCTCCGTTCCTTACGATACCCAGAACAGGTGTAGCGTAAAGGACTATGAGCATAGCGCCCTGAAGGTACATCATATGCCGATACATCCAGTCATCTATCTTTTTGTTGGTAAAATATGCAAGTATCTTCTGACCGTCAAGAGGCGGAATGGGGATAAGATTGAATATCGCAAGGCCGATATTTATCGAAGTAAACATATTGAGCATAATGTACAGGTAGTACATTTTTTCGGAACCGTTGATATAAGCTGCCGCATAGGCGAACTTCTCGCCGATCATACCTATTATAGCTGCGATAAGGTTTGAGATAGGACCTGCGGCCGCAGTAAGTGCAAGACCTTTTCTGTACTTTTTGAATCTCAGGGGATTGACAGGTACAGGTTTGCCCCAGCCAAATCCGCACACCAGCAGAGCTATAGTGCCCATAGGGTCCATAGACGCGAAGGGGTTAAGAGTGAGTCTTCCGCTGAGTTTAGCCGTATCATCCCCCATTTTATATGCCGCCCAGGCATGAGCGAATTCATGAAGGGGGGTGATGAGGAATATTATCATAAGATATGCAAAGACAGACATTATTATCGTTGGTCTGTCGCCTGATTGTAATACTCTAAGCATTAAACGATGCTCTCCTTTACTGTTTTGAATACATACACAATATATTATACACCATTTTCAAATTCTTTTCAAGAGAATAGTTACAAATTTCATAGCTTTTTAATTATAATTGCTTGCAAGCCATCAATTCATCAAAAATTAATATATTTTTTCAAAAAACGCTTGCAATTCCATCCGTGTTATGATATAATATATTTTGTTAATGACCTGAGAGGGTATAAACTATTCTACACCAAAGGGGGTGCTTTGTCATGGCAAAGTGTCAGTTTTGCGGAAAGCAGATAGCATACGGTATAAAGGTTTCGCATTCTCACAGAAGAACCAACAGAAGCTGGAAGCCCAACGTTAAGAGAGTAAAGGCTATTGTCAACGGTACTCCCTGTCACGTTTACGCTTGCTCAAGATGCCTTCGTTCCGGCAAGGTAGAAAGAGCGTAAGTTTTTAATACCGTTATCAAATCGCAGGAGAGCTGTCATATGACTTGCTTTCCTGTTTTTATTTTACAAAAATCATTGCCCGGGGACAGTTCCGCTCATCTGTCCCCGGGCTTTTTTCAGCAATGAGACTGCTGCATTTTATGTGCTTTGGCGATGCTGCGTATGCCCGACATGATAAGTGCCGCCGATACATACAGCAGGCAGATACCCGATACGACAGGCAGGCGCATACCGCCAATAAGCGCACTTGCTAATGTGAGATATGAAAACTTCATATTATCACCTTTCTCTTATGTTCTCCGTGTGAGTATGAGCGCCGTCATCACACCTGACGGAAACGTATGTCACAGACCCGGCGGTATCACTTCCTTTCTGTTTCTATATATATGATACCACATTAATTGTCCCGCATTCGGCACAATTAGGCAAAAAAAGCAGTCCGTAAAAATCGGACTGCCTTTTTATCACGCTGCACGAATGCGCTTTCTTGTTATGCTGTCGGGGGGAGCGAACATAGTATCGGGCTGTGAACTGGTATCGGGTGCGGTAGGTATGCCCTGGTCGCCGAAGCCGTCCTCGACTTTATTGATTATATCGTAGTAGATTATGGAGTTTGAAACATCTATGCGGTCTGCGGCGTACTGTGAGCGGTCTCTGATATACTGATCGTCAACGCAGCCGTCGTTTTTGCGCATATCGGCATTCGCTGCCGAATAGATGCTTTCGTTATACTTGTACAGACCCTCTTTTTCATGGCTGAACATGGGGATAGGGTCATCCTTGTACTCCTGATTGCAGGAAGCGTGTATCGCTACATTTTCGTAACCCGAACGGTCGAAGTAGCTGTCTTTCTGTGCGTCATAGTAGACCTTATCGGTAATGAAGTTGCCGTTGGGGAAGATAACTATATTTTCCTCATCGTCGGGGATGGAGAAGATATCATGACCCATAGCGAATTCATTGCTGAAGCCGAACATATTTCCAAGAGTGGGCTGCACGTCATACATACCCATCACTTTTGTTATCTCCTTCGGTTCATAGCCGCCGTCCTTGCACCATATGATAAAGGGCGTTTTGCGGTTAAGATTGTAATAGAAATCATCAACGGGGATATAGCCGTCATCTTCTTCGGTAAGTACGGTATCACTGAAAGGTTCGTAATTATAGTAATACTCGTACTGGTCCTCCTTGATCTTAGCATCGTGGTCACCGTAAAGCACCACAACGGTATTATCAAGAAGACCCTCGGAATCAAGGTTTGCCATGAGCTGTCCCAGTGCTTCATCAGCGTAGTGAGCAGACTTCATATAGCTTCCGAGCTTCTTGCCGTCAAGGAAGCTGCGGGATACCTCTTCGTACATACCTGTTTCTTCGTCATACTGTTTGAACTTAAAGGTCACGTCAAAATCGCTGACACGCTCGATATCGGTAAAAGGAGTATGATTGGTGAGCATCAGAAGAGCGCCGTACCATTTTTCGTGTTCTTTGTCTATCTCCTTGAGTTTGGGGACAGACTGACGGAAGAATGACTTATCGGAAAGACCGAGGCCTATAGTTTCATCTATTACATAGTCGGTAGTATAGTGATACAGCTTATCATAGCCGAGAGATCTGTGAAGATTGAGTCTGTTCCAGTAAGAGCCGTTATTGCCATGCATAGCGAATATGTAATAGCCCTGTTCCTTGAGCATTTTCTGAGTGGTGACATAATCTCTGTCCCAGTAATTGATCGCAACAGTACCGCTTGATGCAGGCATTAGGGATGTAGCAAAAGTGAACTCACTGTCAGAGCTTGTACCCACGCTTTCCTGTGCGTAGAAGTTGGAGAAGTAGAGGCCTTCCTTAGCAAGTTTCTGAAGATTCGGGGCGACCGGCTCACCGTTGAAATAGGTATCCATCATGAACTGCTGCATACTTTCGCAGTGTATTACCAGCACGTTCTTTCCCTTGAATATGTCAGAATACTCATTTACCTTTTCTTCGGCGGGCTTATCGTTTACGTCCTTGACCTCAGGAGAAGTGTTTTCCTCTTCGGGGTCAAAAAACTCATCAAACTTTTTCTTGCTTTCCTCATATCCGAAAACAAGGTTCAGCTTGGAATGGACCGATGACACGGTATCGCTTATATGATAGACATACATACCGAAGCTGGACATTACCGATTCTCTGTTCCACTGCTTGATAAGTCTGGAGCAGTCGGTCTTTGTGAGCATGGTAGAGAACAGCACTGCACAGCAGCCTGCGAGTATAACAGCAGAGCCGGCGTAGCCCGAAAGCGCTGCCCTGCTTTGCTTGGTATCAAGGTATTCCCTGCCCCTTTTACGCTTAAGGAGCTGATATGCTATGATCATTATCGGTATCGGCAGCAGCAGCAGGAAGTCCTTAGGCTTGATTATATTGTATACCGCATCCATAACGCCGCCGAGCACCTGTGCTGTAGAAAGCTGTGACACCGACAGGAAGGACTTGAACTGTCTGTAGAAAATGGAATTGCCTGTAGCGAGGATAGAAAGAATGACTGTCCACACCATGAAGTATCTGAATCTGACCTTCTGTTTTCTGAAAAGAAAACCGAGAGCGCCTATAAGATTTACTGCAACAAGGTCGGCAAGCACGGGCTTGACTATCAGCAGCAGCCCCTGTGCTGCGTTTTTAGCCTCTCCGAATTTTATTGTAAAGCATCTCAGCAGGAAAGAATTCAGTACAAGCACCACGCAGAAGGTGAGAAAAAGCATATTATTCACAAGAAGTGCCTTTATCCTTGCGAAAAATCCGAGTTTTTTCTTCGATTCTGCAGCAGGCTGCTGTTCTGTCTTTTCAGCCTCAGCGGCAGGGGTCTGCTGCTGTTCTTTCACTGCGGCGTTTTCAGTCTTAGCCTTTGACACCGCCGCTTCTGCTCTTTTCTTTTTTCTTTTTTTACTGCTCAATCCAAATATCTCCTTTAGACCCATAATATCTGAATATAATGATATGCATTTATCATATACTATTTTACTACAAACACGGAAAAAGTCAAGAAATTAAAGCTCTTTTTCAGCACGATTTCACATTCCTCACAAAAAATTTACAGAGTGAGCGCAAAATCATAAGCAGCTTTCATGATATTCCATAACATTTGCACAATAAAGGAAAAAGGCGCTGAATACGCCTTTTTACGCCGATTTGGTTAGCACTGCTTAACTTCGATGTCACCGCACTTTTGCTTGAGAAACGCCAAAAGGTCGCCGTCATTTTCAAAGTCGGACTTGTTTACGAAAAAGCCCTTTTTACCTGCGAATACGCCGTAAAAGCTGTCGTACTCACGAACAAGAGTAAGTTCGTCATAGCCGACGGTGACCTCTTCCCCCGAGGTATAGGAAATGAGGGTTATCTCTTCTGCGCCGAAAGTGACATCGGTCCTGAGGATATTTCCGCCTGTACGCTCATTCAGTTTTTTAAGAGCGTTTTCAGTGCCCTGTTTAGGCATACTTTTTATCTTGATGATAAAGTATATGAATATGCCCACCAGCATAAGCATGAGAAAATCAAGTCTGTCCTCAGTCACGAATGCTTTGACAAGAAGCACTATATCGGCAGCAAGTGCGGCGATGCATCCTGCCGCAACGATATCAAGTTTTCTGCTGTAGTAAACTGTTCTGAGTGCCTTGCGGTAATTATCCTCGCTAAGTTCAGAATGAATCTTTGTTCCGTCTGTCATTTCAGTTTTCTCCTATCATATCAAGGAACTGTTCCTCAGTGATTATCTCTATGCCGAGTTCACGGGCTTTTACAAGTTTGCTGCCCGCTTCCTCGCCGGCAAGAACATAGTCCGTTTTTTTGGACACAGAGCCCGATGCTTTACCGCCGTACTTTTCGATAAGTGCTTTGGCATCGTTTCTTTTGAGAGTCGGCAGAGTACCTGTAAGCACGAAGGTCTTGCCTTCAAAGAGGTCACCGGCCCTTGTGCTTTCATAGTGTGTATTGACACCGTATTCTTTAAGGCGTCTGATAAGTTCCTGCATATTCGGGTCCGACAGTTCCCTTACAACGCTTTCAGCCATGATACCGCCGAAGCCCTCGATAGATGCAACTTCATCGGCAGTTGCGGCACAGATATTGTCAAGGTCACCGAAGCGGTCACAGAGGAGCTTTGCAGATGCCTGTCCGATATTTCTTATGCCCAGTGCAAAAACGAGTCTGTCAAGAGTCTGTGACTTTGACTTTTCTATAGCGTTCACAAGATTTGAAGCGCTTTTTTCCTTGAAGTTGTCAAGCTGTAATAGGTCGTCCTGTCTGATGGTGTACAGGTCGGCTACCGACTTTATCAGACCGCTGTCAAGAAGTGCCTGAACTATTGCAGGGCCTAAGCCGTCGATATCCATAGCAGGGCGTGACGCAAAATGGACTATGCGTCTGAATATCTGTGCGGGACAGTCGATATCGGGGCAGCGCACTGCCGCCTCATCATCTGACGAGATAAGCTTTGCACCGCAAACCGGGCAGACCTCGGGCATGGAGAAGCAGCCTTCGGTATTCTTGACGCTGACAGAAAGTACCTCGGGGATGATATCACCTGCCTTGCGCACTGTGATGACATCACCGATATTGACATTCTTTTCTGCGATAAAGTCACGGTTATGGAGTGTAGCGCGGGCAACTTCTGTGCCTGCAAGGATTATAGGTTCAAAAACAGCGACGGGGGTAACAGCGCCTGTTCTTCCCACATTAAGTTCGATATCAAGCAGTTTTGTCTGCTTTTCCTCGGGCGGGAATTTATACGCGACTGCCCATCGGGGGGTTTTTGCTGTAGAACCGAGCTGTTCTCTCTGAGAAATGCTGTCGACCTTTACCACAACGCCGTCTATATCAAATGGCAGAGAAAAGCGCTTTTCGCCTATTTCTCCGATGCACGAGATTATCTCATCTGCGGAGTGTACCAGCTTATATCCCGGTATCATATGAAAACCAAGTTCGCCAAGCATATCGAGGGACTGCTTATGAGATGTGATCTCCCTGCCCTCGATCTGCTGGACATTGAACACGAATATATCAAGTCTGCGCTTTGCGGTTATCTTCGGGTCCTTCTGTCTGAGGGAGCCTGCCGCAGCATTTCTCGGGTTTTTAAAGCGCTGTTCGCCGTTTTCCTCCTGTTCAGCCACAAGGCTCTCAAAAACGCTTCTCGGCATATAGACCTCACCGCGCACTTCAAGCAGGGGCAGGTCGGTATCGAGAGTGAGGGGGATAGACCTGACGGTCTTCAGATTATGGGTGACGTTTTCGCCCACAAATCCGTCACCTCGTGTAGAACCTACGATCAGCTTTCCGTTTCTGTACTCAAGTGAGACCGAAAGACCGTCGATTTTCGGTTCAACGACAAATGCGGGCTTATCCACAGTCTTAGTGACAGTTTCCACAAAATTTCTGACCTCTTCAAAAGAGAAAACATCGGAGATCGAACCCATCTGAACAGTGTGTTCTACCTTTTCAAAACCCGAAACTGCCTCACCGCCCACACGCTGAGTGGGAGAATCATCTCTCATAAGGTCGGGATATGCGGCTTCAAGGGTCTTAAGTTCCTGCATCAGCTTATCGAACTCATAGTCTTCTATTTCGGTGCGGTTTTCTACATAATACAGTCTTGTATGATAATTGAGCAGATCGGTAAGCTCATCTATCCTGTTTTTTGCCTGTTGCTTTTCCATGCGTTATACCTCCGCAAAAAATATTCGGTAATTATTATACCACAATTTAATGCAAATGTCAAAGAGCTTGGTGATATCCACAGTGAGTGATCGGGGAGAAAAACGTAAAAAGGCGGAGCAAGCCCCGCCTTACGGTCATATTATTTCAGTTGTAACGATCAGAGGTTCTTTACGGGAACGAGCTCGATATATCCTCTTGTTCCTATAGGTTCAAGCTGTATACGGGGATTGCGGTCATCGGGCATATACCCTGATGCTGACAGGTCAAACTTCTCTTCTGCCTGCCATACCTGCTGTATAGCGCTGACATAGTTTTCCTCGTCAAAGGGTTCGCCCCTGAACATCAGGAAGTCACCTGCGGGAAGATCTATCACCTCAAAGCCGTCGGGCACGGGTCCGCTGTAGTCTTCGGGGACTTCCGCACCCTGAACATATATATTTGCTTTCGGCTTTCTCAGGTGTTCGGGGAGCCACATACAAACAGGCTCACCGCCGATAGACTTTATGCTGACGAGTATCCCCCATACGTCACAGCCTACCTCTTCGCAGTAGCTGCGATACTCATCTGCCTTTATGCCCCTTTTGACGATCACCTTGCGGGCAGGCTTTTTTACCTCGGTCACGAATACGGTCTTTACGTTTTCCATGCTATCATTCCTTTCGCTTTCATCGGATTCAACGAGTGACGGAGTGAAAAGCGGTATAGGTACGGGCGCTTCGGCGTAGGCACGGGGATTTATACCGAATTCCGTGCGGAAAGCACGCTGATAACCCTCAGCACTGCCAAATCCCATGTCAAGCGCTGTGTCAAGGACGGTGCACCTTTCATCACGAAGCCTGAGCGCTGACCTGCTGAGTTTCAGCCTGCGTATATACCTTGCAGGAGTAAGTCCCGTGTACTCTTCAAAAAGCCTTCTTGCATACCAGGGACTGAAGTAAGACACAGCCGCAAGGTCTGCGGGAGTTATCACTTCGCCAAGATGGCTTTCGATATACCTCTGCATCCTCTGTACCGCTTTAAGACGATCGTTCATTCTTTTCACCTCGCATATATATGATAGCATATTTATCGCATGGTTTTCCCGACTATTTTTGCTAAGATCATTTTTCCGATGCAGCAAGCGGCCTGCCTGTTATCAGCGTTTCAGAAACTATGTACTCGTCGTGCGAGGTGACAGTCTGTGTGTCCCCTGCCAGGATAGCCCTGACCCTGACATCAATTTTCAGCACAAGTCTGTGCCTCACCTGATTCACGCCTGCGCCGTCGAAACTGCTTTCAAGAACAACATCAGCAGTGCCGTACTGTTCAAGGCCTATGCTTAATTTCGGGCCTTTTCCCACAAACGGTGCTATGTCTGTAAGTGTGCCGGCAGGGACAGATATATCACTTTCGGTCATATCTTCAAGTGCCTTGTTCACTGCCGTTTTCAGCTTATTTTCAAGAGCATTGACCTCATGGGCATCTGCCTGTGCCGAAGCTACGCTGCCGCTGCTGTCACGGATAAGCGTAACACAGCTGTTA